>JAFEGC010000065.1 GCA_018240265.1 Pseudomonadota bacterium
CAGGACATCGGCCGGCTCAACGACCAGAGCCTTGCCTGCCTGGAACAGCGCCGTCGCGAGACCGCCGAACGGCTGGATGCGGCCAAGCGCGGTCGGCGCGCCGTGGATGCCTACGCCGCCGTGCAGGTGCATCAGCGCTAGCCAACACAAATCCGTAAGGAGGGCGCGAATGACCGCGAACGAATCTTTGAAGGAATCAACCGGCGTATTCAACAATGCACTGGCTGTGAAGGGTGCCTACGCGCTGCGCTGGCATCCCGGGTTTGCGCCCAACCCCGCCGCCGCGACGCTGGCCGAGGCAGAAAACGCGCAGGTGCTGGCGGTGGAAGCCTCGCTGGATGAAAGCGCGAGCTCCGACAAACTGAAGGACGAATCGCCGCAGCTGGCGCTGGAACTGCACCGGCTGGAGCTGAAAATGAACCTGCTGCTGAAAATCTGCGGCGAGCTGCTGGCCCGCGAGCAGAAGCTGCCGGCACCGCGTGTGGCGCGAATTTCCGCGGTGGGCGTGGAATGCGAGGCCGATCCGTCGATGAAATCCGGCGAGCGCGGCGTGCTGGAACTTTACGTGAACCGCTCACTTCCCTACGCCCTGCGTTTCCAGGCGGTGATCGACGGCGAGCGCACGGAGCCCCGCGGCCGGCTGGTGCACTTGCGCTTCGAGGCGGTCAGCGATGCACTCGCCGACCAGATGTCGAAACTGATTTTCCGCAAGCATCGCCGACTGGTCGCGCTGGCGCGTCATTCATAGTCGCGGATTGCGTCTTGGCGCGCGTTCTACGCGAGCCGGGACGGGTTCGTGGGCACCGTCACCGAGGCCGCCAGCCCGATCCCGCCGGGGCCTGCCGCCAGCTCCAGTGATCCGCCCAGAATCTCGGCTGCGCGGGCCACGATCGATAGGCCCAGGCCGCTGCCATCATAGGTATGCGATGCCCGGTAAAATCGCTGCCGGACCTGGCTATGCAGGTCCGGCGGCAAACCCGGGCCGCGGTCGGTGACGATCAACCGGATCAAGGCCGTTTCCGCGCGCGCATCGATATGTATCTGCGTCTGTGGCGAGCTGTGCTGAAGCGCATTCTCCACGAGATTTCGCAGCATCAGGTATACCAGATCCTCCGGCAGATCGAGTTGCGGTAGCTCACCGGTCTGAATGCGCACGTCACGGCTCACGGCAAGGTGCTCCAGATCATGGATCACCATGCGAACGATCTCGGCCAGGCGGCAGCGCGCCGGTTCGATCGACTCGCTGGGACGCTCCAGACGCGCAAGGGCCAGCAACTGCGTGACCAGCCGGCTGGCGCGATCGGCACCGGCGATCAATCGGTCGAGCGCCGCTTCCAGCCCTGTTCGATTGCCGTTGCGGAACAATTTGATGGCGAGTTGTGCTTGCGCTCGTACCGCCGCCAACGGCGTGCGCAGCTCATGAGCGGCATCGCCGGTGAACCGGCTCTCGCGTTCAAGCGCCTGATTCTGCCGCAGCAGCAGATCGTTGAGCGCCCCGCGCAGCACATGCAGTTCGTCGGGTAGCACCTCCGTCCCCAGCGGTCGAAGATCCTGCGGATGGCGTTCGCGTAGCTGCCGTGCGATGCGGCTCAAGGGTCGCAGGGCCAAACTCGTCACCAGATAGATGAGGACTCCCAGCAGCGGCAGGGCGAGCAGAATCGGTACGCCGACCGCGGCCAGCGCCCGCAGTGCCATCTCGGTGCGGTGCCGGGCGGACTCGGCGACCTGCACGATCAACGGATTTTTGTGCGAAGCAAGGCTGTAGACCCGCCAATCTCCCGTTGCCAACCGCACGTCGTAGAAGCCGCGCCCGAAACGCGGACCAAGCGGCTCCGCGGGCGCACCTGCCGAACGGTAGACGAGTGCTCCCTCCGCGCTCCAGATCTGGTACATGACTTCGGCATGTCCGGTGGGAGGCGGTGGTTCGTTCGCCGCATCGATGACGGCACCGGTTTCGGCATATTCATGGTCCGCGTATGCCAGGAGAATCCGCCCCAATTGCTGGACCTGTTCGTCGAATTCCAGCGCGCTGGCGCGTAGCACTACACGATACAAGGTGATGCCGAGCAGCGACCAGACGCCGGTCACGGCGATCAGCACCACGATTACCAGCCGTCGCCGCAGCGAATAGCGGTCGTCCTCAGCCTGTTTCAATCCGATATCCTTGTCCGCGTACATTCACGATGCGCTGTTCACCCAGCTTGCGCCGCAGGTGGTGGATGAACACCTCCACCGTGTTACTGGACACCTCGTCTGCGAAGCCGTAGAGCCGCTCCTCCAGCGTGGCGCGCGGTACGATCCGGCCGGGCACCTGCGCAAGGACTTCGAGCAGCGCGAATTCGCGTGCCGTGAGATCGACCGGAGCGCCGGCCCTGCGCACCTGCCGCAGCGTAAGGTCAATGGCGATGTCGCCCAGGTGCACCTGGTCTTGGTGGCGGGCATTCGCGCGTCGCTGCACGGCCCGCAGTCTGGCCGAGAGTTCATCCAGGTCGAACGGCTTGATGAGATAGTCGTCCGCGCCCGCGTCCAGGCCTTTGATACGATCGGCGATGAGATCGCGCGCGGTTACGACGATGACCATCGTGGTCATGCCGCGAGCGCGCATCCAGCGCAGCACGGCGAATCCGCCGGCGTGCGGTAATCCCAGGTCGAGCAGTACGCCGTCGTAGTCGCCAACGCGCAGGGCGGTGCAGGCCGACTCGCCGTCGTGGACCCAGTCCACTACGTGCCCGTCCTGCCGTAGTCCATCGGCAGTCGCCTCGCCCAGCATGGCATCGTCCTCGACCAGCAGCAGTTTCATGAAATTCGGAGACCTCCGCTTCGGCCTTGCTGTATGGGCAGGACCTTAAGTCTGCCTTAAGCGAGCGATGCGATGATGCCTGACTAGTCAGGAGAGTGGCGCATGAGACTTGCGGTGTTGGTCCTTGTTGGAATCGGATCGGGCTGGGTGCCTGGGATGACCCGGGCTGCCACCGACCCCGCCGTCATCACGATCAGCGCGGCACAGCGCCACCTTGCTGGCGTGGAAACCACCGAACTCTCGACATCCGACGCGGAACTCGCGGGGCGACTGCAGTTCGCGGGCCGAATCGAGTTCGAGGGGCATGGCCCGTCGGTATTCCTGTCGCCCGCGGATGGCCACATCACGGCGGTGTACAAGCATCCGGGCGAACTCGTCGCCACCGGCGAGCGGCTGCTCGCGATTTCTGGGCCGGCAATCGGTATCGCTCGGCAGGAATTGCGAGTCGCCGTGACGGCAAATGAGATTGCCCTGCGGCGACTCGCGCGCGATCGATTGCTGCTCGAAGCCGGCGCCATTCCCCGGTCGCGGTTCGAGGCGAGCCAGGCGGCGGACCGGGATGCGCGGGCGGCGCTCGAGACGGTGCGTGCGAGGCTCGCCGGCGGTCATTTCGATGCAGCCGGCAATTTGCTGCTGCACGCCCCGTGTGCGGGACGCGTGTTGGGCTCGGCACTTGCGCCGGGAGATACCGTGACCACGGGGCAGTCGCTCGGCTATGTGGCGTCGAAGTCCACCGAGGTGCATGCCGCCCTGGCCGTACCAGTCAGTATTGCGCGCACGCTGCGCGTGGGCGACGGGGCGCTGGTGAGAAGCACGGCCTGTGAAACCTCGGGCAAGGTGCGCGCGATCGGCCAGGATATCGATCCTGCCATGCAAGGCGTGGCCGTCCATGTCGACTTCGATGCGCCATCCTGCTTTCTGCCGGGAGAGGCGGTGAGCGCACGGCTGTCTCGACGGGCGGTCGTGGCAGGCTTTCCGGTCCCGGCAACGGCTTTCGTGGGGCTCGGCGACCGTACCTACGTGTTTGTCGAGGTCGCTTCCGGTTTTCGCGCCGTGGAAGTCGATTCCGAAGCGGCGCGCTCCGGATTTGTCCGATCGCCGGCGCTGCATGCCGGGGAACGCGTCGTTTTTCGGGGCGCGGCGATTCTCAAGACCGCATGGCTCAAGTCGGCGGGCAGTTGATGCTGAAGCGGTTCATTGCATTTGCGCTCATCCAGCGACCGCTGGTCCTGCTGGCCGGTGTCGCGCTGCTGCTGGCCGGCGCGTTCGTGGTTCCGCGGCTTCCCGTGGATGCGTTTCCCGACATCTCGCCTACGCAGGTGAAGTTGATTCTCAAGGCGCCAGGGATGACGCCCGAGGAGGTCGAACAGCGCGTGATCGCGCCTCTCGAGCCGGAACTGCTCGGCATTCCGCACCAGAGCATTCTGCGCTCGGTGGCCAAGTACGGCATCGCCGACATCACCCTCGACTTCGCCGAAGGCGTGGACCTGTATTGGGCGCGGCAGCAGGTGGGTGAGCGGTTCGCGGCCGCAGCGGCCGAACTCCCCGGGACGGTGAGCGGTGGGCTTGCGCCGATCACCACGCCGTTGGGCGATGTATTCATGTTTACCGTAGAGGGACCGCTGAGCCTGGCCGAGCGGCGCAGCCTCATCGACTGGACCATCCGTCCCCGACTGCGTGTGCTGCCCGGTGTGGCCGAAGTCAATTCCCTCGGTGGTTACGTCCGCACCTTCGAGATTGCTCCAGATGCGGCGGCGCTGACCGAGCGCGGCATCTCGATTGCGCAGATCGCGGAGGCCGTGCGCGCCAATCTCAGCAGCGACGGTGCGGGCCGGGTCAGCAGCGGCGAGGAATCTCTTCCCGTGCGGGTCAGCGCGTCGGCCCGCACGCTGGAAGACATCGGGGCAATCGCGCTGGGTTCGATTGCCGGCTCGCCGATCAGGGTGGCCGACATCGCCGAGGTACGCATGGGAGCCCTGACGCGTTACGGCGCCGTGACCCGCAACGGCGAGGCCGAGGCGGCCGAAGGACTGGTGCTGGCGCTAAAAGGCGCGAACGCGCGAGATGTGGTCCGACGTGTCAAGGCGGAACTCGAAGACATCGGGCGCGCGCTGCCGCCGGGAACCACCATCCGCGGCTTTTACGATCGGGGCGCGCTGGTCGATCGAGCGATAGGATCGGTGTCACGCGCGTTGCTGGAAGCTTGCGTACTGGTGGTCGTGCTGCTGCTGCTGTTCCTCGGCGACCTGCGTGCGGCGCTGGTGGTCACGGTGCTCCTGCCGACCTCCGTGCTGACCACTTTCCTGGTCATGGACTGGATCGGCTTGTCGGCCAACTTGATGTCGCTGGGAGGACTGGCCATCGCCATCGGCTTGCTGGTCGATGCCGGCGTGGTGGTCGTCGAGAATGTGGTCGAACGCCTCGCGATGGTCCCCACGGGTCCTCCCGCGCCGCGACTGCATCTCGTCTACCGAGCGACTCGCGAGGTGGCGGCGCCGGTGTGCGGCGGCATTCTCATCATCGCCGTCGTGTTCCTGCCACTGATGACCCTGCAGGGCCTCGAAGGAAAGCTGTTCAGGCCGGTGGCCATCACCATCGTGGTGGCCCTCGGCGCATCGCTCCTGCTGAGCCTGACCTTGATTCCGGTGCTCACCTCGTGGGCGATCCGCAATGGCTCGCATGCCGACCCTTGGTTGATGCGCTGGCTGGGCCCGGCCTTCGGCCGTTTGCTGCCATGGTGTCTCGCGCGCCCGCGCCTGGTGATGACGATCGTCGGCGCCGGTATGGTGGGTTCGATCGCATCGCTGCCCTTCATCGGCAAGTCGTTCCTGCCAACCATGGATGAGGGCGATGTGATCGTGCAATTGGCGAAACTGCCCTCGATCAGCCTGGAGGAATCGCTGCGCATCGACCTGCAGGTCGAGCGCAGCATTCTGCAGCACGTCCCGGAGATCCAGGCGGTGGTTGCCCGCGCGGGCGCGGATGAGCTGGGCCTCGATCCCATGGGACTGAACGAGACCGACATGTTTCTGCAGCTCAAGCCGCGCGATCAATGGCGTGCCGACAAGAGCCGCATCGTCGATGATCTGCGCGTGCTCCTGGGCGGCTTCATGGGACTGGAAGTGGTATTTACACAGCCCATCGACATGCGGGTGTCGGAGATGCTTACCGGCACGCGAGGCGATGTCGCGGTGAAGATCTTCGGCCCCGACCTGAAGACGCTGGACGGCGCGGCGCGGCGCGTGAGCCAACTTCTCGCGCAGGTGCCCGGCGCCGAGGATGTCCTGTACGTGCCCAACGACGGTGCCCAATTCCTTGAGGTGAGCCTCGATCGCGCTGCCATCGGTGCCGCCGGCGTATCGGCGCTGGACGTGCAACAGACCCTGCGCGGAATGATCGAGGGGCTGCGGCTCGGCGTTATTCCGGTCGAGGGACGCCGCGAGCCACTGGTGTTGCGCGCGGACCGGAGCTGGCGCGATGACCCTGGGCGGCTGGCCGGCGCGCGGGTCGGACCCGGCGTAGGGGCGCTGCTCGGTTCGGTCGCAAGCATCCGCACGGTGAATGGTCCGGTGAAGATCCAGCGTGAAAATGCGGCACGGTTCGCGGTCGTTCAGGCCAATGTGCGCGGGCGCGATCTCGTGGGTTACGTCGAGGAGGCGCAAGGGCGGCTCGCGCGGGAATTGCAGCTCCCCGCCGGCTATCGGCTGACGTGGGGCGGACAATTCGAGAATCAGCAACGAGCGGCGGGCCGGCTGGCAGTGGTGATCCCGCTCGCCATGTCGCTGGTATTCCTGCTGCTGTTCATGACGCTCGGATCGGTGCGCCAGGCCGGGCTGGTCTTCGCAAACGTTCCCTTCGCCCTGATCGGTGGCGTACTGGCGCTGGCGATTTCCGGCCAATACCTGTCGGTTCCGGCGGCCGTGGGGTTCATTGCGCTGATGGGCATCGCTGTGCTCAACGGGCTGGTGCTGGTGTCGCATTTCAATGAACTCATCGCCCGCGGGCTCGCCATCGAAGCGGCTGTTCAGCAGGGCGCGATGAGGCGACTGCGGCCGGTGATGATGACCGCCAGCATTACGGCACTGGGTCTGGTTCCAATCCTGCTTGCCTCTGGACCGGGATCGGAAATCCAGCGGCCGCTCGCCATCGTGGTGATCGGTGGGTTGGTGAGTTCCACGGCGCTGACCTTGGTCGTGCTGCCGCTGCTGTACCGGCGATTTGGAGCCTCTCATGAGCCATGAGTCCCTGTGCTGCCTGCACCTGGCGTTTCCCCGCTCACTCGAGCAGGAGGTGATCGCGCTATGCCATGCCGTTACCGGATTGAGCGGATTCACCATCGTATCGGCATCGGGCCATGGGGCTGGCGCGACACTGCATACGGCGGCTGAAGTAGTCCAGGGATGCGCGGATCGCGGACTGCTGATGACAGTCGCCCGGCTGGATGATCTGCGCTGCTTGCTCGGGCTCTTGAGGGATCGGATGCCGGCGCGCGAAGTTGCGTACTGGATCTCCCCGGTCCTGGAGATCGGGAGGCTTGCCTCATGATCCGCGTACGCCGTCTGACCGCTATCCTGGCGGTAGCCGCCTGCTCGGCGCGGGCGGCCTCGCCGTTGCCCGATGATGCAACCATGTCACGGGCACTGCTGGCCTCGCCGGCCGTACAGGCGGCGCGCGCAAGCGCCGACGAAGCCGATGCCATCGCACAGTCTTTGAGGACGGGCCCGTACGAATGGACGGTGCGCGCTTCCACGCAGCGTCGGCGCGTCGACACCGAATCGAGCTACACGGAATGGGACACCGGCGTGGAGCGCGCCCTCCGGCTGCCGTCGAAATGGCGCATCGATCGCAGCCGGGCGAAGCTCGAACCGGCGCTCGCCGAAGCGCGCCTGGCGGAAGTGATCCGCCAGGAGCGCCGCCTGGTCACCGATCGCTGGCTCGAATGCATCGTGGCCCGTCAGCACGTGCTGGAGGCCACTTCGGCCAGCCAGGAGTCCCGCCGGCTGCGTGAGTTGGTCGGCGCTCGCCGAAAGCACGGAGATGCATCGCAGGTGGATGATGACATGGCCAGCGCGGACCTGGCGGCGGCGGAGTCGGAGGAGACCCAGGCGCGTCTGGAGGCGAACCAGGCGCTGGCCGCTATTCGCCTGCTTGGAATCGATGTGCCGGAAGACCTGCGCCACATCGAGGAGCTGCCGCCGATGCCGGTGATTCCCTTGGTATCGGCAAGCCCGGCCACGCGCCTCGCACGACTGGAAGCCGATCGCGCGGACGCGGAGGCGCAGCGCGCTGTGGCGGACCGGATGCCAGACCCTACCGTCAGCGTGCGATGGTCGAGTGAGCGCGGCGGTGGCGAGCGACTGGCAACGGTTTCGGTGGCATTTCCTCTGCCCGGCGCGCGGCGCGCCGCCGATGCACGCCGCGCGCAAGCGAAATCCACGCAGGCCGCTTCGCTGGCCGCCGCTACCGAACGCCACGAGCAGGATGCGCTGCTGGTCGCGCAATCGCAGTTGCTGGCAGCAATGGGTCGGGGCGCGCAGCTCGAGGCGGAGGCAGCTGCCCGGCATCGTGTGGCCGAAACACTGACGCATGCCTTCGAGCTCGGCGATGGCGACGTCTGGCAAATTGCGGTGGCTTTGCGCGAGGAACGACGAGTGTGGCGCACGCTGCTGCATGCGCGACGCGACGCGTGGCTGGCCTATGCCTGGTTGCAGTCATTTGGCAGCGAGGAATCATCGGGCTCTTAAGCCGTTGCATGAGCGTGCATTAGGGTCGTTACGCGTATTCCACTAAGGCAATGCCGTACACGGATTGCAGTAATTGCCCATCTCCTGTTGCGCTGAGTCGTTGGCTAACATCCTGTTCAGAGGCGCTGAGTGAGCAGTGTCAATGAGTTAGACGCTTAGCTTCAACCAAGATCGTAAGAATGAAGCGGACGTCTTCGAACAGAACGGTAAGAGGCCGCAGACTTTGGCAGATGGCAGCACGGTGATCAAGCCGGGGGGCAGGCAGTTCAGGCCCTGCGGCCAATCGCGTTCCATGCGCGACATACACCGTCTTATCGAACAGGTTGCTCCTTCCGACAGCAATGTGCTGGTGTTGGGGGAATCTGGCACCGGCAAGGAAATGGTGGCCCGGCACATCCACGAAATTTCCGGACGCGCCTCCCATCCCTTCGTGCCGGTGAACTGCGGCGCCATCCCGGCCGAACTTCTGGAAAGCGAGCTGTTCGGTCATGAGAAGGGCGCCTTCACCGGGGCGCTGACCACGCGCCTGGGCCGTTTCGAGTTCGCCGAGGGCGGCACGCTGTTTCTGGATGAGATAGGCGACATGTCGCTGCAGATGCAGGTCAAGCTTCTGCGCGTGCTGCAGGAGCGCAGTTTCGAGCGAGTGGGGAGCAATCGCACCATTCTCTGCAACGTGCGCATCATCGCCGCCACCCACCGCGACTTGGAGGCCGCCATCGACGCGGGGCGATTCCGCGAGGATTTGTTCTACCGCCTGAACGTGTTTCCCATCCAGATTCCGCCGCTGCGCGAGCGCCTGGAGGATCTGCCGCTGCTGATCGAGCATCTCTATGAACGCGGCCAGCGCACTGGCAGCCGGCGCGCGCATCTGGCGAGCGACGCCATGAATTGCCTGATGCGCTGCCGCTGGCCGGGCAACGTGCGCGAGCTCGGTAATCTGCTGGAGCGTCTGAGCATCCTGTATCCCGATCAGCGTATCGGCGCGGCCGAGCTGCCCGAGCGCTACCGCGTCATGGACTCAAGCGGTTGGTTCGGCAGCGGCGTGCGCATCGATACACAGGCGGCGTCCGCACCCGCCGCGCCCGCTGGGGTGAGACCGACAGCATCCACGCCCGCCGCGCTGGAAGCTATGCTCCCCAGCGGCGGCCTGGACCTCAAGGATCACCTCTCCGCCATCGAGATCGGCCTGATCCGCAAGGCCATGCAGGAGGCCGACGGCACCGTCGCGGAAGCCGCGCGGCTGCTGCGCATCCGGCGCACCACGCTGGTGGAGAAGCTGCGCAAGTATCGGCTACACGCCTAGCCGCGCTTGGTGCGTGCTCGCGCGGCATGGTCTGCGCGCTGGGCAGGCGTTGCATCTGCGATTTGAACCTCGCCTCTGGCTAGGCCACGCGGCCCGCACGTAATGTTGCGTCACGCTGTCGGGAAATTGACACAGGTTCCCCAACGCGTCGCCGACTCACTCGTAACTTGCTGACTGCGCAAAAGAATCAAATTTCGGCATGAAAATTGCTGCAAGTCTTCACGCATGAGTTCCGTCAATATCCTGATGCGCCCACGCAGGGCCCGGTCTGCGCCGTCGCTCGGCAACGGCGCGGTACGCGCCGACGGGCCGACCCCCGATGCGGTGGGTGCCAGTGCCGCGCAACGTCGTATTGCCCTGCTCGAAGCGGAGCTCGCCGCGGCGCGAGCCGAGTGCGAGCGGCAGGGTGCGCGCCTCAGCGACATTATCGAGGGTCTGCCGGCGGGCGTGCTGCTGCTGGATGACCGCGGGCGCATCGTGGAACGGAACGAAGCTGCCTGCCGGCTCGTGGGCGAGCCGGAACCGGACGAGCATTTCGATGCGCTGCTGAAGCGGCGGCGCACCGATCCCGGTTCGCTCATCGGACACATCGAACTGACCAACGGCCGCTTCATCGACCTCGCACGCCGCCCCGCCGGGAGCGGCGAGACCGTGTTGCTCACCGACGTGACCGAGGCGCACCTGATGCAGGCGGTGCTTGCGCGCCAGCAGCGCCTGCTGACCCTGGGCGAACTCGCTGCGGGCCTTGCGCATCAGATCCGCACGCCGCTGGCGGCGGCGCTTTTGTACGCCACGCGCATGGACATGCCCGGTCAGGATGTGCAAGCGCTGCGCCGCTGTGCCGCCAAGGCGGCCGGCGCGCTGCGCGATCTGGACAAGCTGATCGGAGACATGCTGGCCTTCGCGCGCGGCACCGCGCAGATCGAACGCCTGAACGTCAATGCACTGCTGGAGCAGGCGGCGCAGTGGGTGCGCCCGCTGCTGCGGCCGGGCATGGCGCTGACCATCGGCACCGAGGCGCCGGAGCTGTGGGTGCGCGGCAATGCGCCCTCGCTGATTTCGGCGCTGCTGAACCTGGTTACCAATGCGCTGCAGAGCGCCGCCGATTCGCTGACGCTGGAACTGCGCGCGCGCCGCTTGAGCTCGGGCGGCGCG
>JAFEGC010000066.1 GCA_018240265.1 Pseudomonadota bacterium
TGTTCCTGCTGGTGTTCTTCGCCTTCGCGTATCTGCTGAAGAAGGAATATTGGAAAGACGTTCATTGATGCGGCGGATGGGAGCGTAACCACGTGGCACGCCGGGCAGTGATGACGCTGTTTTCCGCGCCGGCGGATCCATGGAGCCATCGCACGCGCCTGGTGTTGGCGGAAAAGGGCATCGTCATCGATGTCATCAACACGGATCCGACGCATTTGCCCGAGGATCTGCTCGATCTCAATCCTTATCACAGCGTGCCGACGCTGGTCGACCGCGACCTGGTATTGTACGACTCGCGCGTCATCATCGAGTACCTGGACGAGCGCTTTCCACATCCGCCGCTGATGCCGATCGACCCGACCACGCGGGCGCAATTCCGCGTGGCGCTGTACCGCGTGGAGCGCGACTGGTACGGGCTTGCGCGCGAGATCGAGCGCGACCCGCACGGCAAGCAAGGCGAGCATGCGCGCAAGGTGCTGGCCGAGGCCATCAGCGCCAGCGCCGAGGTCTTCAAGGCCAAGCCCTTCTTCCTGAGCGATGAGTTTTCGCTGGTGGATGCCAGCATCGCCCCCATCCTGTGGCGCCTGCCCGCCTACGGCATCGAGCTGCCCCTGCAGGCGCAGCCCATCGTCAAGTACGCCAACAACATTTTCACGCGCCCGGCATTCGGCGCCAGCCTGACGCAGGCCGAGCGCGAGATGCGACGGTGAAGCCGCGCCGGCCGTATCTCCTGCGAGCCCTGCACGAATGGATCACCGACAGCGGTGATACGCCGCACATCGTGGTCGATGCCACCAACGAGTCGGTGATCGTGCCGCGACAGTACGTCAAGGACGGCAAAATCGTGCTCAACGTCAGTTTCTCGGCGGCGCACGGGCTGAAGCTCGGCAATGAATTCGTGACTTTCGATGCGCGCTTCGGCGGATCGAGCTTCAACGTCAGTGTGCCGCTCAAGTGCGTGCTGGGCATTTATTCGCGTGAGACGGGGCAGGGGATGATCTTTGCGGAGGGCGACGCGGATCCCGACCCGAACGGCCAGTCGCCGACACCGCCGCCGGCTGCTTCTCCGGCCGACAGCGCTGCCAAGGAGAAGCGGGCGCGGTTCAAGGTGGTCAAGTAGCTGCGTATTTGCCCAAGGAAAAGTAGCGGCGGCAGCGGCTTTTCCCGCGTGGTCTCCAACTTATGTGCCGCTTGGTGTGAGACTTCCATCAAGACTCAGGTGGAGCCTCGAATGACGAGCTTGGGTTGCAACAAGATGCGCCTCGACGGAGCGCGCTGCGGCCGTTCCACCAAGACGAGTACCAGTTCGGAGATTGCATCGGCTAATTGCGGCACGTTCTGGTCAATGGTTGTCAGGCCGACCGGCGATGCATCCCAAAAGGAAAACGATGCCATGTTGGCAACGCCAACCACTCCCACGTCCGCCGGTACACGTAACCCCGCCTCGAAGATGGCCTTGAAGGCTCCATAAGCAAGTACGTCGTTGTAGCAAAAGACTGCATCGGGGCGTTGTTTGAGCGACAGGAGTTTTTGCATGGCATCGAAGCCACATTGCTCCCCTCGTTCATCCGAAGACTCGACGGTAACGACCCACTGGCTCGATAAGGGCTGACGATGCCGCTTCAATGTGGCACGGTAACCTTGCAGCCGGAGATTCCCAGTACTGATGCCGGGCATTCCAATGTGGGCAATCCGACGATATCCGCGCGTGATGAGATGTTCGGTGGCCAAGACGCCAATCGCCTTATCGTCCGAACCGATGAAATTGGCATTCAGTCCCCTGATCATGCGGTCTGCCAAAATGTAAGGTATTCCCTCGTCCTCGAGCCGCTTGAAAGCTGTTGCAGAACGCTGGCTGGAAGCCAGGATGAGAGCGTCGGCGCGACGCGCCAGAAAAGCAGAAATCTCCTGCCGCTCGATGGCTGGATCTTCCTCCGAGGAGGAAATCGCAATGCCGTAACCTTTCCCGCGCAGATTGCGGGAGATGATCTTGGCTAGGGCGGCGAAGAAAGGATGCATGAGGTCCGGAACGATCAACCCAATCAGAAAACTGCGCCCGCTGACCAGGTTGCGGGCATTGACATTCGGCTGATAGCCCAACTCGTCGATGCGCCTGAGGATTCGCTCGCGCGTCGCTGCGCTTATGCGTCCCTTGTTGTGCAGAACTTTGGAGACGGTCATCACGGAGACATCGAGTTCCGCTGCGATGTCTTTCATCCGCACGACCATATCGAAACCTCTTCGACAGCTGATGCTGGCGCAGCAGTGTCAAATCCAAGCTTATCAAGCGACAGAAGTGCAACCCTCTGCCGTACCCGCAAAACCCTATCGGCACGGCCAATTGGTACCGAAAGTTGCTGACCTCGATGCTGCCGCGGAATTGCGCGCAAAACGTCCAACCTTCACCCGCTCGTTGCCACTATGACCCGGCGATTTTAGGCCTCTGATCGAGGAAAGTGTAAACCGGACCGGATGTCGAAGTTCCAGCCCGGTATTCAACGGCTCTTATCGGTCCTGCAATCGTGCGAGTGTTGCCTCAGTTAGTGGGACCGATCACGCTGTTCCGACCCCCATGGCGTTCGGGCTTGCGCGTTTGGGCCATCATTATTCATGAATAAGGGCACCATAAACCATTGCGCTAAGTTGCTCGCGCAAGGCGGGCCACCGCGCCATGTTCGCGTCCATGCTCTGGGTCATTGCCACAACGACAATGTCGTTTCTGGGATCGATCCAGAAAAAGGTATTCGCCGCGCCGCCCCAGTAGAGAGAGCCCTCCGGAATCAGTGAGGCGGCAGCGGTGGCGTCCTTTACCACCGCGAAGCCCAGCCCCCAACCGGTGCCAAGCGATTCACCTGTGCTATTGAGAACTGATACTGCACCCAAATGATCACGCGCCATATAGCGAACGGTGTCTGGGCCTAGCAAGCGATGACCGTTAAGCTCTCCTTCATTCAGCATCATCTGAGCAAAGCGCCAATAATCCTCGGTAGTACCTGCCAGCCCCGAACTGCCCATCTTGAGCACATGGTTTTGGGTATAGCCATTGACTTCTGCGGGGCCGAAGACTGGGTTGGTGCAACCATACTTCTCTCCGCATGGCACTACGTGACCATCCTTCATCCAATGGACCGGCACCAGGCGCGAAGCTCTATCGGAACTCACCACATGACTGGTGTCTTTCATGTCCAACGGCATGAACAACCGCTTTTCAAGAAACTGATCAAATGGCATCCCGGAGAGAATTTCTACCAGGCGCGCCTGTACGTCTTGTGCAAGACTGTAGGTCCATTTGCTGCCTGGCTGATAGGCTAAGGGGATTTTAGTCAGCCTCCTCATCATCTCTTCCAGGGAGATCATGGGATTGAACAGGTCGGCCTTCTTGTAGGCCGCGTCGATTGGGTTCTGTTGCGGTGCTGGCTTCGGCAGTCCATGCAGGAAGCCGGCTGTGTGCCGAAAAAGGTCATGAATGGTCGGCTCCCGCCCCGCCGGAACCGTATCGGCAATGTCCGCGTCAGGAGTCTTCAGAACTCGAATGCCGGCAAAATCCGGGATGTATTTTGAAACCGGGTCGTCGAGCCGAAACTTCCCTTCCTCATACAGCAGCATTAACGCCGCTGCAGCAATGGGTTTGGTCATCGAATAGAAACGAAAGATATCGTCCGTCCGCATGACCCTATGCGATGCAGTGTCTGCATAACCAACAGCACTGAAATGCACAATTCTTCCGTGGCGTGCAACCAGCGTGACGATACCCGCGAGTTCGCCTCTTTCGACCTTATCAGCATAAAACCGGTCAATGCGGTCGAGGCGCTCAGCGGAAAAACCCAGCTCCTCAGGTTTCGCACGTGGCAGACCCTCAGCCCAGGCAGTGCTGTCCAAAGCCCCAATCAGGGCAATGAAGCCAGCCAGGAATATCAAGCGCACTGAGCGATTCAACCTAAATCTCCTGTATCCGTCTGGGCCGAAGGTGGCGCTTGCCGCCCAACCATCTTGACCCGGTCTTCATCGCTTTCATTCACTCCGTTTCCCTCAGCGAGGCAACAGGTCGGTAGTGTTGGCAAGCCCTGGAAACACCTTGCCCGGATTCAGGATCCCGCGAGGGTCGCAGGCGTGCTTCACACTGCGCATCAGCGAGACGACGGGCTCGCCGAATTCCGCGACCAGCTTGTCGCGCTTGCCGAGGCCGATCCCGTGCTCGCCGGTGCAGGTGCCGCCCAGCTGGTGGGCATGAGCAATCATCGAATCGTATACGCGTTCCATTCGCTCCCAATCATTGGCGACCCCGGGTGCGAGTAGAAAGAGCACATGGAAGTTGCCGTCCCCGACGTGCCCGACGATCGGTGCGATGAGTCCCTCACGATCGATGGCTGCGCGTGTTCGTTCCACACATTCGGCGAGACCGGAGATCGGTACACAGACATCGGCGACGACGCATTCGCACCCCGGTCGCAGCGCACGCGCCGCGAAGTAGGCGCGATGACGCGCGCGCCAGAGTTCCTCGCGGCGTTGCGGTTCCGTGGTCTTGTCGAGCAATGTTCCACCGTGGGAGGCGGCGACCGCGGTGACGCGCTCGATCTGTTCGGCTACAGCCGCGGGCGTGCCGTGGAACTCGATGAACAGCGCCGGCGTTTCCGGAAGCGAGAGCTTCGAGTATGCATTGCAGGCGCGCACCTGTACTTCGTCCAGGAATTCGATGCGCGCAACCGATGCCCCGCACTGGATGACCTCACCGACGGTATCCACGGCACCGCGCAATCCGGGATATGAGTAAACCCCGCTGGCCACGGCCTCCGGGCGCCCGTGGAGACGCAACGTCGCCTCCGTGATGACCCCGAGCGTACCTTCCGCACCGGTAAACAGCCTGACGAGATCGTAACCTGCCGATGACTTGGGCGCACGTCCGCCGCAGCGGATCACTTCACCGCTCGCCAGCACGACTTCCAGCGCGAGTACGTTGGCTGCGATCGTCCCATAGCGCACTGTCGTGGTACCTGACGCGCGGGTCGAAATCATTCCCCCGATGGTTGCATTCGCGCCCGGATCCACCGGAAAGAACAAGCCCGAGTCGCGCAGGTGCGCGTTGAGTCCTTCGCGCGTCACGCCGGGTTGGACTACGCAGTCGGCGTCCGCCTCGTGCACTTCGAGCACCTGGTCCATTTTCGACAGATCGACGCAAACGCCTCCTTGAGGTGCCGTCACGTGACCCTCAAGTGAGGTGCCCGCGCCGTAGGGGATCACCGGCACCTCAAGCGCGTTGCAGATATTCAGTATCGCGCTCACCTCCTCGGTGGAGTGCGGCCAGACCACGGCGTCGGGCGGCAGCAATGCCGCGTAACCTTCGCCTCGGCCGTGCTGCTCGCGCACCACGGCGTTCACACTCAGACGCTGGTCGAACCGGCCTCCAAGGGCTTCGACGGCACGCCGGACGCGATCGTGACGGTCGTGTGCCTCGATGCTCACTTCGCCACCGCTCTGCGTCGACTGCGGGTGGCCTTTGTGTCGGACATCAACTCTGACATCGCAACGGCCGACAGATCGAAATGCCGCGACATCGCCACAGCCGCCCTTGCGGCATCACCGGCACAAACCCGCTCGACGATCGATCCGTGCGCATCCACAATGCGCCGCAGATCCTTCACGCTGCGGCGCGTGCCCATGTTGAGATTCATCTGGTGTTCAAGCGAGGCGCGCAGCGCGTTCAGCAGCAGCGGGTTCAACGGATTCAGGCTGGCCTCGGCAAGCAGAGTGTGGATCGCCAGGTCGCTCGCGACGAGGCGCGGGCGATCGAGCACCTCCAGGGCGTTGTGCATGTGCCGCATTTCCACCGCAAGCCGCTGCCTCTGCGCCTTCGAAGCGTGACGCGCTGCCAGCTGAACCGCCTGTACCTCCAGCACCCGCCTGGTTTCGAGAACGTCTGACGGGCTGACTTGGGAGGTCTCGAGCGCATAGCCGAAGATCTGCGAAAGCGCATGGGCATTCATGGTCTGTAGGCGTGGACGCCGGCCGCTCTCGATCGCGAGTATGCCGAGAGCCGCGAGCGTGCGATAAGCCTCGCGAACGCAGCCCCGGCTGACGTCCAGCTCGCGGCAAATCTGCGCCTCGCTCGGTGCGACATCGCCCGGCCTCAGCTTGTCCCGCGCGATCAGCTCCAGCAGATGTCGTGCGACCTGCGCCGACAGCGTCGGACTCGCGAACAGCGGTATCGATTCGAACAACGGCATTCAACTCCCGCCCGTAGCCCTCTAAGCTTCCAATGATAACCTGTCGAACAGGTCTGACAAGGCGTGTCTATCGTCAACCGGGATAGCGCAAGTTAAGACAACTAGCCTTACGCGTGCTGGCAGACCATCGTTGCATCGATCGGCTGAGGGTTCGTTGACAGGGTTGGACGGTAGGGTTAACGTTACCCCCGCAAAAGGGGGTGCTCGATGCTTTCTGGGTATTTGCGGATTGTTGTCTTGTGCGCGGTGAGCGTCTGGGTGTTGTGCGCCAAAGTGGGAGCGCAGGCGTTGCTTCCGGGGACTGGGCTTGAGAACCTGCCGCTTCTCAGCAATGCCCAGACTCGCATGGTTTCGCCGGAAAATCCCAAAGGCGAGAAGGGTAAGGGCGCGATGGCGATCCCGAATCCCGCTGATCCAAATCTGCCGTTTTCGCGCGCGGCGGAGAATCTCGGTCAGGGTTGGAAAGTCAGCCCCTTCATCAAGATGCAGTCCAAGCAAACGGCTGAAATCATGAATGTCGATGGCCCCGGAATCATTCAGCATATCTGGATGGTGGTCACGCCCGGACAACACCCAGAAGACATGCGACGACGCTGGGAAGATTTCCGGGGAGCCGTGCTGCGCATTTACTGGGATGGAGAAATCACCCCATCCGTGGAAGTCCCCGTCACGGATTTCTTTGCAGTCGGGCACACGAAGATAGCGTCGGTGAATTCACTGCCCGTTGTTGTCAACCAGAAATCCGCATTCAATGCCTTTTGGCCCATGCCGTTTCGCAAGAGTGTGCGCATGACTCTGACGAATGATACCGACAATGAATTTCCGCTCGTCACGTATCAAATAACCTATGCGCTGACGCCTGTGCCGGAGAATGCAGGATACTTTCATGCACAGTGGCGTCGCGCCACCACCGATCGCGCACATCCGGAGCACATCATCCTGGATGGCGTAAAGGGGCATGGCCGATATGTCGGTACCGTCCTTTCCTGGCAGCAGCAATCTGATGGTTGGTCGGGCGAAGGCGAAGTGAAGTTCTACATGGACGGAGATGGCAAATTCCCGACCATCGTTGGCACCGGACTCGAAGATTACTTCGGCGCGAGCTTTGGATTTCCCGAACGATACTCTACTGCCTTCCTGGGAAGCCCCTATCGCTCAGGGCCTGCCGATGGACCGGATGTTGCCGGAACGAAATGGACGCTCTACCGCTGGCACGTCATGGATCCGATCAACTTCCAGAAGGACCTGAAGGTTACTGTCCAGGCTCTTGGCTGGTGGCCGACCAGGCGGTACCAGCCGCTCGCGGACGACATTGCTTCCGTCGCTTTCTGGTATCAGACGGAGCCTCACGCGCCGTTTCCAAAGCTACCTTCGTTGACCGAGCGCTGGCCTCGATGAGGTCACTGCGGTGCTCTGCCGCTACCGCCCCTGCCGGACACACCGTGAACGTGGATGAATACGCGTCACCACACCCGCCCCATGCGGTTGATCAAATCTTAGTGTGCGCACGATATCTTGCTGAAAGTGATGTGGGCGAACAATCGCTCAAGTTCCGAACAAATGGAACCAAAGCAGTGGAACCAGTATAGGCTTGGAACACCGATGGCTCATCTCGTCCTGAACCGGCGCAAGGTAATGCAGGGGTTGGTAGGCGCGGTGGCAGGCGATATGCTTGCCACCGCGTGGCCCGAAGCGCGCCATGAGCCCACAGCGCAGAGCGATGATATCGTTGAGATCGGCAACGATCTGGTTCGCGCGTGCTTCATCAAGACGGGTGGCGCAATCCGGCAGGAGTTCTATGCGAGGGCGCCGTATGGAGCCGACCATGCGTGGCACTTGATCGCCACGAGTTTTGTTCCGCCTCATCCGGCACCGCCCAACGCAATGCCGCTGTATTCCGACCAATCGTCTGCGCGAGACTGTCGTGTGTCAGCGGCAAGCGCCTTGACACACGTATCGCGCGATGAACAGTCCGGTACCGTCGAATTGCGCGGTGAACTGGCAGGCGCTCAAGTCCGTCAAACCGTATCCCTTGGACCTGAAGCCCGCCACTTTCATATCGAAGTGCAGGCAACTTTACCCGGCGCACCTCCACGGCTTGAGTACCTGCTCTCCACATTTGCCTTTGAGGCTGGCGCAACCCCGGATTTCACCCACATCCCGTCGCTCACTCGCACGGCCGACGGTCTGAGCGCCGACCGTGTATTCAGTGCGCCCGCGGTCATGGTGCAGAAGGGCGCAGCGTTCGTCGCGCTACTGCCGGATCTCGATCTTCTCAACGGCAAGATCGTATACGCCAAGGGTGCGCGTGCCTCGAACATCAGAGGTGGATACCGACTTCCCGAAGATCCGGAACGACAATCGCTGCCCGCGATCCTTGATCTCAATCTACTATCGGGCCTTACGTCGCGGCCGCTCTTCTCGTTCGGATTCGCCGATTATATCATCGACGGTCACGTTTATTGGCGCCACGAAAGCAATGCCGATGCAATGGTCCGAGAGCTCTCGGATTCTAAGCTTCACTACGGCTTTGATTTGATGCTGGGAGCGGACGCGAAAATCGACAGTGCGCTGGCGGGTGAGAGCCCGACCCGCCTTGTCGCACGCCATCAATGGCGTCGCTACGGAACGCCAACACTTCACAAGCCACGTCCCCAGGCCATGCCGCTGGTCGAATACGCCAAAGTCTGCTTCCCAGCGGCGTTCGTTTACCGGGGAGATACCGAAGAAGATGTCAAGCGCCACACTGCCGGCGAGCCATATGACGCGCACAAGAGCGGCCCTCTTCCCGGATGGCTCGAGTTCGATCTCGACGGCATGCCGGTCGGCGGAATCCGTGGAACCCCGCCACTCGGGTATTACGATATTCAATTCTCCGCGTGGTGGAACAACGCGCGCGACGCTGTGGGATTGTATTGGTGGGGTCGCAGAGGCGGAGATACGACGCTGGTCGACAAGGCTCGCCGCATCGTGAATTTGGCGCTCGCCGCACCTCTGCAGCATGGCGCATTCCCGGCAATATATCGATACAATGAGCGCACATGGATTGGCTGCTATCGCGGCGTCGCTGCATCTGGTCCCGGCTATCAGCCCGCCGCCGCTAGCCTCACCGCCGCGCACCTCCTGCGTTACCACCGTCTCTGCGAAAGCGACAAGCGCGTTATTGGGTTCGCCAAGCGATACGGTGCCTTGCTGCTCGGACAAGTCAACTCGAAGGGTTTGGTCGCCGGCTGGCTCGAAGCAGATCTAAAGCCGAGCGCGCAGTTGCAGTTCAACGCTGAAGGCGGAGTCCATGCATGGTTTTTCATGGAGCTCTACCAGGTAACACGAGACTCGCGATATCTTGGGGCCGCAAAACGGCTGGCCGACTTTCTCATCCGTGAGATCCTGCCGCGGCAGCGGTGGGCGGATTTTGAGACTTTTTATTCGTGCTCCCCAAAGCCCGAAGATACGTTCGACCGGCAGACGGGCCAGTGGCCACAGAACACGCTATCGATGCTATGGGCAATGCAAGGCTTGTCAGCGCTGGCAAGTTCTACTGGCGATATGCGATATCGCTCGGCCGCTGAGGCGGTTGCGGACTACACACATTTCTATCAGGCATGTTGGCAGCCGCACTTCATACGTACGGCCTATGCATTCGGCGGCTTCAGGCCACAAAATTCCGATGCCGAATGGCTCGACATGCGATCATCCAGTGCCGCTGAGGCGCTTCTGGCCGTAGCGCGGTTGACGCATCGGCAGGATCTCTATGAACGATCGGTGGCAGCGATGCGCGCCTCGTTTGCCGCTATCAATCACCCAAGACATGTCGAGAACGACATTGTCCGCTTTCCGTGCTATCCGATTGGTATCGAGCCTGAGAACATCGACCACGCCGGCGTCTCACAAGTCCCATTCCGGTCGGGTTTCGATTGGGGCGAAGGCGGCGCGCTCGTTGCGGCCGCGGAACTGCAGCGGCACTGTGGAAGTGTATTTGTCGACGCGAGTCATGACATTGCGGTCGGTATCGACGGCATCACGGTCAGGTCATTCGAGCGCGAGGCCAAGACGCTGCGACTGGAGCTCCAAAATCAACTTGCCATGTTGCCTTACCCATGGACAGAACCCCACCACACGCACTTGCGCGTCGTTGGCCTCGAGCCTGGCATCTACCGTCTGATTGTTAACGATGATCCACCCCGTGATGCGACGGATGATGAGCTGCAACGTCTTCCGCTGGTGCTCACGGCGCCTTCGCTGAAGTCAGTCAGTTCAAAATCAGCGCTCACATCATGAAAGGAGCGTCTTCTTGAAGTTTATTAAGCCACTGCTCGTCTCCACACTGATTATGTACGGATCTTCTGCCATTGCCGACGAAACTTTCCAGGATGATGTGGGCTTCCTGCGCAAGCACGTGCAGGTCATTGTATTGAGTGATGCGCAGGGTAGGGCGAAGATTGCACTTGTCCCCGCCTGGCAGGGGCGCGTGATGACCAGCACCGCGCGCGGTGATGCTGGCCCCGGATTCGGCTGGGTCAATCGCGAGCTTGTCGCATCGGGGCGGCTCGACCCGCACATCAACGTTTTTGGCGGAGAAGATCGCATTTGGCTGGGACCCGAAGGCGGACAGTTCTCCATTTTTTTCGCCCAGGACGCGCCGTTCGATCTGGATCATTGGTTCGTGCCGAAGCC
>JAFEGC010000067.1 GCA_018240265.1 Pseudomonadota bacterium
CTTCGCGCGGCCGCCGTGGCTGGCGCTGCCGTGACCGGCGCGGCTGCGGCCAGCACCGCCAGCGCGCCGCACGTCAGGAGCAGCGCGTCCCGGCGCAGCCGCAAAGCCAAGGAAGATACCATGTTCATCCTCCCGCGCAGAGTTTCCACGCCGCCACGCTCAGAACGATCCGCGCAGCGCGATGCCGAAGAACCGGCGCGCCTCATTTGGCACGCACGCTGCCACATTGCCGAATACTACGCCCGACATATTGATATGTTGTACGCAATACTGAGTGCCGGTGAGATTCTTGCCCCACAACGACACCTCGAATTGTTGCTTCGCGCCGAATTGATAGCCGGTGCTGGCGTTGAACAACCAATAGCTGTCCTCGATCTGATCGGGCGAGTTCAGCAGGTCGAAATGCTGGGCTCCGGTATAGGACCAGTTCCCCTCCAGGGAAATACGCCCTGGTCCGGCCTGCCACTGCCGGCGCAGGGTGCCATTCCAGGTGACCTTGGGTGAGGCGATGAGCTGGCTGCCGACTACCGCGCCCTGGGACGCCGCAAGCTCTGGACCGATCTCCTCGACTTTGCTGTGCAGCAGACCGACGGAATTCTTGAGATACCAGTCGGGGGTCGGGGCCCAATCGATTTCTGCTTCAAAGCCGTAGGACGCGGTCTTCGGGACGTTGGTATAGACCGGATTGGCCCCGGTGCCCGGCGTATTGAGGACCAGAAAGAGCTGTTGATTGGTCCATCGGTTGTCGAACAAGGCCGCATTGATACGCAGCGTCCGATCGAACAGTTCGGTCTTTCCACCCAGCTCGAAGGTCCACAGGTACTCGGGAGTGACCTGACTGCCGCCGCGGGCTACATAGTCCAATGCGCCAAGGCTGATGCCACCTGCCTTGAAGCCGCGCGATGCGCTGAGGTAAGTCAGGGTGTTCGAGCTCACCCGGTAATCCAGCGACACCTTGCCGCCCAGCTCATTGTTCTGGATGTCGAATGGGGTGTAGGCGACGCACTTCGTGAAGGGCAGCGGCTTGGGACAGGCGAGGCGCAGCGCGCTGCCTGCGGGCACTTCGGTGGCGCCCACCAGCAGGCTGTCGAGCAGGTTGGCATCAACGAACTGGAATGGGCTGACCGGCGCATCGGTGCGTGTGACGATGCCATTACTTACCATGCCGCTTTTCTTTTCGGAGGTGAAGCGCAGACCCGTGGTCAGGCGAAAGCGCTCACTGAGCTTGAATTCGAGCTGGCCATAGCCGGAATACACCTCGTCCTTCTGGTGCGTATCGGTGAAGGGAATGAAGGCGAACCAGTCGGTCGCCGGCACCGGCTGCCCCGGCACGGTGACGTTGGTCAGAGCCTGGTTGGCGCGATAGGGGAGCGTGGTCCAATGCCCCGATTCATGGAAGTAGTACACGCCGCCGATCCAGCGCATGGCCGAGTCCTCGCGCGATGCAGCCCGAAGTTCCTCGGACCACTGATTGGCGTTGGAACTCTGTGTGAAGTCGAAAATGTAGTTGGGGCTGCCGTTGGAGTCTTCCATACGGCGGCCATCGGAGTGCTCATACGCCGTCAGCGAGGTGACGGTGAAGGCAGACAGCCGCCAGTCGAGCCGGGCACTGGCCCCGCGTACCTTGCTTTCCAGCACATCGACGCCGTTGTCCCAGACCTGAGAAAAATTGCCTGAATCGGCAAAGCCGGTCTGATCGACGCAACCATTGCCGGGCACGGCCTTTTTCAAGTTGGCGGGGCATTGCACGGCCGCGGGGTCCGCAGGAGTACCCAATCCAATCTGCTTGTAGCCCGTAAAACCGCCCTTGCTCTGTCCTGCATGAATGTTGAGCAGCACGTCCAACGAATCCGTCGGTTTCCACAACAACTGCGCACGACCCGCATCGCGATGGTAGGCGCCTTGCTGCTTGTCGAGAAATGCGTTGTTCAGGTAGTTTCCAAGCGAAAAACGCGCCAGCGCCAGGCGTATGGCCGCATGTTCACCGGCGGGCAGGTTAATGGCGCCGTCGACATCGAATCGCCCAAAGTTGCCAGCCGATATCGCGCCACGGCCGCTGAGTTCATCCATGACTGGCTTCTGCGATACGAACTGCACGGCCCCGCCGGTGGTATTGCGGCCGAATATCGTATTCTGCGGTCCGCGCAGCACCTCGACGCGTTGCAGATCGAACATGCCGAACGTGGAGAGAATGGGTGAATTGAGCGAGATCTCATCCATATACAGGCCGACTGCGCCCACCTGATTGAGATGAAAGGAGATATCTCCTACACCTCGGATGAACACATTGCTGACGTTGGTTCCCTGGTTGGCGATCCAGCGCATATTGGGCACCGCCGCTTCGATGCTGCGAGACTCCACGATTCCGAGCTTGGCGAGATCGGCACCAGAGATCGCCGTAATCGCGATCGGCACGTCCTGGACGGACTCGGCACGCTTCTGCGCGGTGACGATGATTTCGGCAAGGCCGGTGGTCGGCTCGGCGCTCTCGGTCGGCGCATTTTGTGCGCAGGCCAGGCCGGCGGCGGCGGTGCAGAAGCCGAAAAATGCGCCGAGGCGCGCCAGCAGTCCCCTGTGAATCATGGTTTCTTCTCCCCTATTGCTGTTCTGGCCCGCTTGAATCCCGGGCGATGTGCTTGAAACGTCCGGCGTGGCGCGCGTGTCAGCCGGTGGCTTGGCTGCGGTCGAGTCACCAGCTTGCGTGATCGCGACGGTCTGGTCGTTGAGGAAGCGATATGCGAGCCCAGTGCCAGCCAGCAGCCGATCCAGCGCCTGGGTACAGGTCAGCTCGCCACTCAACGGACCCACGGCAAGGTCGCGTGCGTCGTCTGAAAATCGCGCGATCTGCAGCGCGCATTGACGGGCGAGCTCGCGCAATGCGCCCGACAAAGCCGTGGCGCGGATGTCGATGTGCAATACATGGGTGTCCGATGCGCGTGGCCCCGATGCTGCGACGATTGGCGGCAATCCCAACATGGCCAGCCCCATGATCCACCCCAGGTAACGCCAGCTTGCGCGCGAGTCTTTCGTGTAGAAGACCGGACGAGCCAGCGAACAGGTCCCCCGTGCATCCATCATCGTGGTGCGAGTCGGGATGGCATCAGGGCTCGCTGGAGGTGATCGAAGGGGTGGCAGGAGCGGTTGCGGCGACCTCGCCCACGTAGATGCGATCACCTTCGCGCCGCGCCGCGGGCATGGCTGCCGCCGACGGGATGCCATCACTGTCGCGCTGAGTGGCCGGCGTGCCCGCCGCCTGGATGAATGCGACGAAGGATTCAGGGTCCGATGCGCGGAATACGCCGCTCACGCGGCGTGCCGCCAGTGCCGGATCCGTGATCACGATCTGCAGCCGATTGTGCGCATTGAAGCGGCGCACCACCTCGGCCAGCGGTTCGTCATCGAAAATCAGCTCGCCCGCGGTCCAGGCCATTTCGATCGAGCCGTTGACCGTCTTCACGGAAGGAGGCGCGCCGGCGTCGGGAATGCGCACTTGCTGATTGGCGCCGAGCAGCAGGGGCAAGGCCATCGGCGCGCCGCCTGCGGGGAGAGATGCCGCCTGGCCGGCGCTGACGCTGACGCTGACCACGCCTTCCACCACCGTGACCACCGCGCTGGTTTGCTCTCGACGCACGCCGAAGGCGGTGCCGACGGCGCGTACCTGACTACCACTCACTTCCACGATGAAGGGGCGTTGCGGATTCTTGTGCACGCGAAAAAACGCCTCACCCCGCAGCAGCTGCAGATCGCGCTCGGTAGCGGCGAAACGCACGCGGATTTCGCTGGCCGACGCCAGGTTCACGATGCTGCCATCGACCAGGGTCACTTCGCGGCGTTCCCCGGCAGCCGTGCGCAGCGTGCCGCCGGCGGTGGAATGGATTAACCACACCGCGGCGACCGCTGCTGCCGCGCCGCCTGCGGCGGCAGCCCAGGCGAATCGGCGGCCGCGCGGACGGGCGAAGGAGCGAGGATGGCGCAGTGAATCGAGGCCATGCGAGCAGCCGAGATCACGCAAAGAATCAAGGTTGCGTGGCGAATCGACGCCGCGCGGCGAACCGGGTTCGCGCGAAAGATCACGGCTGTCCTGCGAGTCGAGGCTGCGTGCCGCCGCCGGTTCGCGCGTCCACTCGATGATGTTAGCGGCGGCCTCTGGCAGGCGAGCCCAGCTCTGGAAGCCATCGAGCGCCTGCGCGACGCGCGCGACGCGCAGGAATTCGGCCACGTTCAGCGGGGACTCGCGCAGCCAGTCAACCAGTTCCTCGCGCTGCGCCGCACCGAGCGACCCCCGCTGCAGTTCCAGCACCCACTCGGCCGCCTCGCGCGCAGCCAGTTCCCGGCCGCTGCCCTGTATTTCGGAATTCATGGTGTTCGGTTGCCAGAAGAACGAGCGGCGCCGGACGGGATGGCCCGACGGAGCGCTGCGTAGGATTCCACCACCACGCGTTTGACGATACGGCGTGTGAGGCCAAGGTGCTCGGAGATCTGTTCATACCCGAGCCCCTCCTCATGCAACAGGCGCAGGATTTCGCGAGTGCGCGGCGGGAGCGATGCGAGCGCGCCGCGGATCAACGCCTCGCTCGATTCCCGCTCGGCCGCGCCCAAGGGCGTTGCGGGATCGATGAGATCCTCCAGCCAGTCAGCGCTGTGCGGCTGCGCGCGGCTGGCGCGGGTCGCCCATTCCGAGGACACGTTGGCTGCGATCTTGAACAGGTAGGCCTGCGGATGTTGGACCAGGTCCATTCGATCATAGCGAAGCAGGCGCAGGAAGACCTCTTGCGCGATGTCATCGATGTCCGCGGCCGAAGCGCCGGGGCGCGCCAGCAGAAAGCGCCGCAGCGATGTGCGCCACTCGCGAAACCATTCCGCCAGCCTGTCCTGACTTTGCACCGTCGTCCCCACCGTGATCCCCGAATCCGCAGTGCTCCTTTGGTAGCAGCAGCGGCGTTTCTTCGAACCGCAATGGCGGGCCACAATCGCGGACCGCAACAGCGACGCCCGCGCAAAACCCGGGCTCGCCACTATTAAAGAGCGGGTCACGCGCTCCCGCGGTCCCCGGGCCGTGAACAATTCGTGTTCCGCTTCGCTTCCAGCCCGCGCTGCTCCGGCCGGTGCGGAACCATCGCACATCTTTACCAGTTCGTGGGGCGGCCTTCAGCTACCATTCAGCTCAAAGTTGACAATGTTCCGTTTGCCGACTACCGCGCTCCTGACACCAGGGAAGGGTCCCCACCGAGATGAGCAAGGGATTTCACCACAGGCAGTTCGGAACCGCCGAATCCATGATTTGCGCCATCCAGGCCCGGCAGTGCACGTAGTCCAGCTGGGTCCGTATCCGCCTCCGAACGGCGGTGTCCAGTCCAACTTGTCCGCACTGCACCGTTATCTGCAGCGCCTCGGCGTGCGCAGCATCATCATCAACCTCACGCGCTTTCGCAAAAATGGCGGAAGGCTCGGTGTTGTGCCCGTCCACTTCATGGGAAACGGCGCGACTCCTGCGAAGCCTGCGCGCGGACATATTCCACATTCGCATCGACGGGCGGGCTTCGCTCCGGCTGATGGCCCTGGTGCTGTTCTGCACCTTGTTCACCAACAAAACCTGCGTGCTGACCCTGCACTCCGGCGGATATCCGACCAGCGAGCAGGGACGCCGCGCGCGCCAGCTGTCGCTGCGCGGATTCGTGTTCCGGCGGCTGGACCGGGTGATCGTGGTGAACGACGAATTGCGCGGCGTTTTCATTCGCTACGGCGTGCGGCCGAAGCGCATCCTGCTGATCCCGCCGTTTTCCGTGGATCTGCAGGAAGTGGCGTCGGCGTTGGAACCCCGGTTCGCGCAGTTCCTGTCCGAGCACGAGCCAACCATCTTGAGCATCGGCGGCTTGGAGCCGGAATACCAGGTCGAACGGCAGATCGAGGCCATGCGCGCCATTCGTGCGCGCTTGCCGCGGGCCGGGTTGATCGTGGTGGGCTCGGGCAGCCTGCAGGCGGAGCTCGAGCAGCAACTGCGCGCCGAGCCCGGCGGCGAGCACATCCTGCTCGCGGGCGATGTCGAGCACGGCCAGGTGCTGGCCCTGCTCAAGCAGGCGGCGCTGATGCTGCGCACGACGCAGTACGATGGCGATGCGGTCTCGATCCGCGAAGCGCTATGCCTGGGTACGCCGGTGATCGCCACCGATACGCACCTGCGTCCGCCGGGCGTGAGGCTGCTGCCGTCGGTGCAGGCGCAGGATATCGCCGCAGCGGTGGCCGAGGTTTTGTCCAAACCCATGGACCGCGCCGTTCACGCCGAACTCCTGGGCGAGGAAAATCTGAACGCCGTGATGAGCGTGTACCGCGAGTTGGACGCCAACTGCGCGAAATACCCGCCGGATCGGCATGCGCAATTGATGGAGGATAAAATCAAGTAGTGGCGCGGGGGTTTCCGGCAAGTCCGAAGGTGCTGCCTTGATGTACGTATTCGAAGACTTCGAGGTGGGGCGCACCGGGACATTCGGCGGACGCGAGGTCACGGCGGATGCGCTCGCGGATTTCGCGGAATCAGTCGGGTTTCCGGCCGGCTCGCCGGCGGCGATTCGCTGGTTCGCCGTGGCGCTGCAATTGCGGATGATCGTCGATGATCTGCTGAACAAGAGCTCGAGCCAGGGTGCGCCGGGCCTTGAAGATGTCCAGTGGCATGCGGACGTGGCGGTGGGCGATGTGCTCGAGGTTCGATACCAGGTCCTTGAAAGACGGCAGGCGCGTTCCAGGCCGGAAATAGGATTCGTGAGATTGCAGTTCGACACGGTCAATCGGCAGGATGCGATCGTGCTGTCGGTCAGGCAGTGGATGATGTTCGGAATCAGGACGGCATTACCCGCTGCGTCACCTGATTTGCCCACGCCGGCGCCGGCACATTATTTTCCACCCCGGGAACGCGGTGATCTGGTGCGGGCCGAGCAGCCCTGGCGGGGATGGGACGACCCGGTAGCGGGCCTGGCCGCGGACACCGGCAGTTATCGATTCATGGCCTCGGACATCCAGGCGTTTGCGCAAGCTTTTGATCCCCAGCCTTTTCATGTCAGCGAGTCCGCCGCCAAGCGTTCGCTTTTCGGCGCCTTGTGCGCATCGGGGCTGCATTCGGTGGTCGTTTGCGCGGCGCTCGCGGACGGCGGGCCGTGGCACGAGGGTCCCAAGGGGCTCAAAAATCTGCGCTGGCACCGGCCGGTCTTCGCCGGAGAGAGGCTTTGGTACAGATCGGTGGTGGAATCGGTCGTGCGCAGCGGTGATTGCCACGCCATCCAATGGGTTCACCGCAAGGATCAGGGCCTGGATTCAATGCACCGTGTCGTGCTTGAGTTCGAGGACCAGGTTGGTGTTCGAGCGTGAATGTAAATTGTTGATTTATTGGCGCTCCCTACCGGATTCGAACCGGTGTACTTGCCTTGAGAGGGCAATGTCCTGGGCCTCTAGACGAAGGGAGCGGCGCTTGCGGCGGCCGGGCCGAAGGGCTGGTAGTATACGGTCCAATTTTTCAAAAACCAGCGGAACCCCAGTTTTTTGAACGCCCCCCTGAGGCCGCGCGCGCCGGTCATCATTCCCCGCAACGAGCATTCGATCTCGCGTGCGAACATCTCCGCCCATGCCTTGAAGGTGCTGTATCGCCTGCACGAGGCGGGCTTTCAGGCCTTCCTGGTGGGCGGCGCGGTGCGCGACCTGTTGCTCGGCCTCACGCCCAAGGATTTCGACGTCGCCACCGACGCTCACCCCGAGGAAGTGCGCCACCTGTTTCGCAACTGCCGGCTCATCGGCCGGCGCTTCCGCCTCGCGCATGTGCATTTCGGCCAGGAGATCATCGAGGTCGCGACCTTCCGTGCGGCCGCGGCGCCCGAGCGCGAGGATGACGAGGACGATGAGGGCGAGGGCGAGGCCGCACCGGAGCAGCATCCGCATCGGGCGGTGGATGAGCGCGGCCGCATCCTGCGCGACAACATCTACGGCACCGTGGACGAGGACGTGTGGCGCCGCGATTTCGCCGCCAATGCCCTGTACTACAACATCGAGGATTTCTCGGTGTGGGATTACGTCGGCGGTGTGGAGGACATCCGCGCGCGGCGCCTGCGGCTGATCGGCGATCCGGAGCAGCGCTACCGCGAGGACCCGGTGCGCATGCTGCGCGCGGTGCGCTTCGCCGCCAAGCTGGATTTTTCCATCGAGGCGGGTACCGAGGAACCGATTCGCCGGCTCGCCTATCTGCTGGACGGCGTGCCGCCGGCGCGGCTGTTCGATGAATCCCTGAAGCTGTTCCTGTCGGGCTACGGTGCGCGCGCTTACGAGCTGCTGAAGACCTATGGGCTGTTCGAACATTTGTTCCCGGCCAGCGCTGCCGCCTTCGCGCTGCCTCCTTACGCCTATGCCGAGGACATGCTGGCGCGGGGGCTGGCGAACACCGATGCGCGGGTGCGCGAGGACAAGCCGGTCACGCCCGTGTTCCTGTTCGCCGTTCTGCTGTGGAGCGCGGTGCTGCGCGAGATGAACGAGCGTCAAGCCGGCAGCTCGCCCAATACCGCGGCGCTGCTGGATGCCTGCGACGCGGTGCTCAAGCGCCAGCAGGCGCGTGTGTCGATTCCGCGGCGTTTTGGCATACCGATGCGCGAGCTGCTGATGCTGCAGCCGCGTTTCAACCGACGGAGCGGCGCCAAGTCCCTCGCCATCCTGCAGCATCCGCGCTTTCGCGCCGCCTATGATTTTCTGCTGCTGCGCGCCGAGGCCGGCGCCGCCGATCCGGAGCTGGCGCGGTGGTGGACGCAGGTGCAGACCTTACCGCAGGAAGAACGGCTGAAACTGGTCGCGGCGCATGCCGATGATTTCCCCGAGGGCGTGGGCATGGGCGGCACCCCGAAACGCAAGCGTCGTCGCCGGCGACGCCCGGCCGTGTCCGCCGAATGAAGCGCGAGCACTGGCGGCCGGCTTACATCGCTCTAGGCTCGAATCTGCAGAACCCGCAAGTCCAGGTGCAGCGTGCCTTCGAGGAGCTGCGCACCCTGCGCGACACGCAATTGCTGCTGCGCTCGGCGTTGTACGCAACGGCGCCCATGGGCGTGACCGAGCAGCCGCCCTTCGTCAATGCCGCGGCCGGCCTGCTCACGCGGCTCTCGGCGCGCGAGCTGCTCGAAGCGCTGCTCGCCATCGAGCGTGGCATGGGACGTGAGCGGCGCGAGCGCTGGGGTCCGCGCGTCATCGATCTGGACCTGATCTGGATCACAGGCCCACCCATCGACGAGCCTGACTTGAAGGTGCCGCACCCGGGTGTTCCTGCGCGAAATTTCGTGCTGTATCCCCTGGCGGATATCGCGCCCAGCTTGTTCCTGCCCGGCCATGGCCGGGTGGAGGAGTTGGCGGCGCGGGTGGATTCGGCCGGGATTCGACGCTTGCCGCAAGAAGGGACATCGAAGTGAGCGCCAATCCGCACCGATTCATCGTCATCGAGGGGCCCATCGGCGTGGGCAAGTCTAGCCTCGCCCGCCGCCTGGGCGACACGCTCTCGGCGCAGCTGGTGATGGAGCAGGCGGATCAGAATCCGTTCCTGGAGCGTTTCTACAAGAATCCGCGCGCGGCGGCTTTTCAGGCGCAGCTGTTCTTTCTGTTTCAGCGCGCGCGTCAACTGGAGGAAGTGCGCCAGCAGGACTTGTTCGAATCCGTGCGTGTGGCGGATTACCTGCTGGAGAAGGATCAGCTGTTCGCGCGCGTGACCTTGGACGAGGCCGAGTACGGCCTGTACGAGAAGGTGTACGCGCGGGTGGTGGTGGATGCGCCCAAGCCGGACCTGGTGGTGTACCTGCAGGCGCCGCTGGATGTGCTGATGGAGCGCATCGCCAAGCGCGGCATCAAGTACGAGCAGTACCTGGAACGCGGCTATCTGGAAAAGCTGATGCAGGCCTACGCGCGGTTCTTCCATGATTACGATGCCGCGCCGCTCCTGATCGTCAACTCCGCCGCCATCGATCCCATCAACAACGACGCGGATTACCAGATGCTGCTGGAGGAAATCATGAAGCCGCGTCGCGGCCGGCACTTTTTCAACCCGGTGGGTCGGAGTCTGTTGTCGAACGGCTGATGCGATGGCCACGGTCTGGGTCGGCGCCGGGGTGGAGCGCCTGGGCCGGGTCGGAGTGGTCGGAGCCGCCGCCCGGATTCAGGCCGTGGCGGCCCAGCGCCCAGCGCACGTGCTCGCGCACCAGCTCGGAGGGGTGGTCGGCGCGGGATCGGAGCGCAGCGATCACCGCGGGCGTGCGCGGCGCATTGCCCAGCGCCACCGCGATGTTGCGCAGCCAGCCTTCATGGCCGATGCGGCGGATGGCACTGCCCTGGGTGCGCGCCAGGAACTCGGTCTCGCTCCAGGCGAACAGCTCGGTGAGCGGCGCGCGGTCCAATTCATGGCGCGGTGCGAAGTCCGCTTCGTTCGTGGCGCGCGCGAACTTGTTCCACGGGCAAACGAGCTGGCAGTCGTCGCAGCCGTAGATGCGGTTGCCGATCAGCGGACGCAGCTCGGGCGGAATCGGTCCTTTGAGCTCGATGGTGAGATAGGAAATGCAGCGGCGTGCATCTAGCTGCCAGGGGGCCACGATGGCGCCGGTGGGGCAGGCGGGCATGCAGGCCTCGCAGCTGCCGCAATGAGCGCTGGCCGCGGTGGAGGGCGGCAGCGGCAGATCGACGTAGATCTCGCCCAGAAAGAAATACGAGCCGGCATCGCGCGCGATGAGATTGGTGTGCTTGCCGATCCAGCCCAGCCCCGCCGCGCGCGCCAACGCCT
>JAFEGC010000068.1 GCA_018240265.1 Pseudomonadota bacterium
GCTTGAGTCGCGCCCAGGTCTTCTGTTCCTCGGGCGTGCCCAGGGCAGCGTAATCGGATGATTTGTCGATCTCATTCAGGCGCGATTCGAAATCCACCCGCTTCTGGGTGAGCGCGCCGAGGTCGGTGCTGTGCATCAGTGCATCGACCTTGGGCAGCCGGCCGGCGTAGGCCTTCTCACGCGTCACGATCATGTCGTCGAAGGCGGCCACGGTGTCGCGCCAGCCCTCGATATTGCGGCGCATGTACTCGATGTCGCGGTAGCTTTTCAAGCCTTCCTGGAATTCGTTGCCCGCGAGCAGTTCGTACAGGTAGCGCGATTCGGGCGCATCGGGCAGATTCTTGAGCTGCCAGAACCAGCCTACCGAATCTTTTTTCTCCTCACCCAGTATGCGGTCGAGAAGTTTGCCGTCGCGGATCAGCGCGATGGAATCATCGATGCGGCGTGTCTCGGCATCGAAGGACTGGATCGCGGCGTTGTAATACTCGGCCGCCTGCCCGTTGGCCGACAGCTTGGTGAAGGCGTATGGCACGGCCAGGTAGGATTCCTGCACGGCGGCATCGAGCAGGTTGCGCTCGTGCAGCGCCATCCAGGGCGAGAGCGCCTTCTGATATTCGCCCGCCTGCGCATCGGCCCAGCCCACGCCGAGCAGCGCCTTGCTGGAAAACGGTCCTTCCAACCGCACCCGTTGCAACGCGGGCTTGGCCTCAGCCGGCCGCTTGCCCTGCAGCAGCGCGTAGCCCAGCGCAAGATTCGCCTTGTCGCGCAGGCTGAGCATTTCCTCGCTCTGCGATTCCAACGTGCCGACGCCGGCGAGCAGCGGGACGGCATCGTTGAGCCGATCCTTGCGCACCAGCGCCACGCCCAGGTTGAATTTTGCGTAAGCCGTCCAGTCCGGCGGGCCCTTGTAGGCATCGAGCGCGCGGATGGCATCGTCATAGCGGTTCTGCAGCATCAGCACCTGCGCCAGCAGCATGTAGCGCTCGGCCTCCAGCCGCGGCTCAAGATTCCCCGAGATTTGCCCCAGCGCCCGCTCGGACTCCTGCAGGTAGCCGCGCTGGTACCACACCTTAGCCAGGTAGTACCAGGCGCGGTTGCGCACCGGCACCGGCGCGTTGCCGGCGAGCAGCGCCTGGAAAATGCGCCCCGCTTCCACGTGCTGGCCCAGCGACAGGTACAGCCCGCCCAGCAACAGCTCGGCCTCGTCGCGATGATTCGGCACGCGATCCAGCTGCCGCGCCGCCAGCAGCCGGGTGATGGCCGCGAAATAATCGTCCTGGTAGAAATAGAACAGCACGTCGCCGTAATGCAGATCCTTGATCTCGTGCGGCGCGAGCTGGTTCGGGTCCGCCTTCTGATAACGCACGCGCGTGCGCGCGTCGGCGGCGCCGGCCAGGAGCGCCGCGCCGACGATCAGCGTCAGAAGACGATCATGCAACCGGGCCACCGATCACTCCCAGTCTTTCACCAGGAACTCGGGTTGATGCGAGGGCACCTTGTCGCTGATCTTGAACTCCAGATACTTGGCGCCGACGCCCTTGTCGAAATTGATGGTGGCGCCGCGCTTGTAATCGCGCTCATGCGGTCCCTTGCCGGTGAAGAAGCCGACGATCTCGTGCTTGCCCACCTTGAGATTGCCCAGGTACACACGATGCACACCGCCCTTGAGCAGCGCCTCGGCCTCACGCGCCGTGTACAGGTAGTTGGTCACTTCCTTGTTGTCGATCTTGATGGTGACCGAATCAAGCGCGAAGAAGCTGCCCACGTCCATCGACAGGAATACCGCAACCTGGGTGTTCGCCGGGAACAGCAGCTCCTCCTCGAGCACGAACAAGTCCTTGTTCAAGTCGATCACGTCCTTCTTCAGGCCCTGCACCTCCTGGTCCAAGGTTTTGAAGTCCGACGACGAGGGGTCCGAGGATACAGGTGCCGCTGCGGCGGCACTCGAGCCCGCGGCGGGAGCCGGGGCAGCGGTGCCGGCGGCGGGCGCCGAAGTATTCACCGCCGGTGACGGCGACGCGGCATCGGCTGCGGCCGCTTTGGTCGACGGCGCATCGGCCGCGCTCACGGCGACGCCAAAACCGAGCGCGACGCACAGGAGCGATGCGCGCAACAAAGGGAAAGAGCTGCGGAATTTGAAACTCATGTGCCTGTATCCATTCATTCCCGAAGGAGTTCGCGTATCTGTTCGAGGTAGATCTTTTCGTCACCGTGTTTGAAGCCAACGTTGGCGTAGCGCACGATGCCGCCGCGGTCGACCAGCACCGTCATCGGCAACTTCTCGATGCCGTAGCCGGTGCCCGTGGCCTCGCCCGAGTCGAACAGCATCGGATAGGTCACGTGCGTCGCCGCCGCGAATTCCCGGGCGCGTTCGAGGTCCTCGTCGATAGACACGCCCAGCACGATGAGGCCGGCGCGCTCATAGGTGCCGTGGATCTGCTCCAGCGCCGGCATCTCCTGTCGCGACAGGCCGGCCCAGCGGGCCCAGAAGTTCACCAGCACCACCTGGCCGCGATACTCGGACAGACGGCGATTCGTTCCATCCAACCCCTTCAACACGAAGTCTGGGGCGGGTTTGCCGATCAGCGGATTGGGTTTGGCCGCCAGAGCGGATTGCAGCGCGAGGGTGGCAATGAGAGCGGCGAACAGGGCGCGAAAATAAAACATAGGGCGAGCAGCTCACCACATTATGTCTAAAGCCGCGACCCGCGGCATGGATTCATTCATCGCTGGCAACCCCGCTGTCGTGGGAATCCCACCCGTAGACCGGTAGCTTTGCGTCCCCGCCTTTCGACGGGTTTGCCCTGGTCAGATGCATCGCCTCAGCGCTTAACAATACCTGCTGACCCGCTGCGGCGCCACGGAAATTCCTAGATTTTATTATGACTTGGCGCACATTCATAAAATCAGACCCCTGTCGCGGACCGGCGACAGGGGCTCCTCGTCCATCATCTCCAGGTATCCGTCGTCAGACGGGATTCACGATGGTGCCGTTCACGATGGGCTGGAACGCGGTCAGACTGTCCTGCACCTGCGAGCTGCCCAGGCCACTCCAGTTGGGACCGAACAAGTTGGCGAAATTGGCCTGTTCACCATGCAGCGCCATGTAGTTCAGCACCACGGTGGCGGCCAGCTGGTTGACCGCGTTGGCGGCCGGGCTGGAGCTGGTGTTGACTGAACCATCAGCGTTGAACCAGCCGATCTGGATACGCCCGTCGGCACCCTGATTCGGATCGGTCATATGAACCGGGCGTTTCGTGGGGTTGAACACCAGAAAGAATGTGGCGGCGGTCGCCTGGTTGTCGCCGGTCCACTGGCCCTTGCCGCGCCCATCGGTGGAGTTGTCGACCATGCCGTTGCTGGAGAGTGAACCATCCGTGAACAGGTAGATCATCAGCGGTTTGCCCTTGCGGGCGGCGTATTCCAGGCACGCTCCGATGCACACGCCGGCACGGAAATCGCGCAATTCGCCCGTGGCCCGGTCGCCGGTGTGATAGTCGAACCCCCCCATGGTGATGGTACCCGCACCGGCATTGCCGTTGATCACCATGCTCATCACCGCCGCGGTCTTGCGCAGCTCCGAGTCGTTGTCGTACTCGGCCTGACTGAAAATGCCGGATGGCCCCACGATCAGCGGGTCCACATCCGGGTTGAGCGCTGCCGGGTCGTTGAATTTGTCGGTGAGATAGGCGGCCTTGGTGTAGCTGCACTGCGCCAACTGCTTGGCGGCCGCATCGGTGGTCGCGTTCGAATAGGCCGTGACCTTGGCCAGCTTGCCATCGCTGATGCGCTTCATCGACTCCATGACCTCGGTGACATCCTGCGGCGAAGGCAGAAGCGTGCCGAGCTGGCCGGTGTTGACCAGGCCCGTGACGTCACTCGCCTGGTCCACCTTGGTGGGCGTGGCCGTCACGTCGATCATCACCGCCGGTGCCATCGAGTTGCCGCCGGAGGCCGAGTTCTGGGAGCCGATGAGTCCCAGCAGTTCGCCCTTGGCGCCTGCTCTGTAGATCCCGTACATGGGATTGTGGGGATTGTTACCGGTGTCGTTCTCCGACCTCGCCGCGATCACCGAGCCGTGGGTATTGGTCCGGGCGAGCGCTCCGGTCTTGGACAGCATGCCGCGCAAATAGGCACTGTCGGAATGAAACCGCAGACCGAAGGTGGAATCGATGAAACTGCCTGTGGCGCTTGTGTTGGGAATCATGTTGCCGGGCAGACCCAGCATGTTATAACCAGCCGTACTCAGGAAATCCAGCTGCCCGCCCTGTCCGCCGATCAGCACGTTGGAACCAACCACGTTGCCGCCGCCTGCCAGATCGAAGGCAATGAACGGGATTTTGCCGGCACCGCCGGTGATCTTGCAGATCGAGGTGGCAAAGCTCTGCACGTCCGGAGAGAGCGTGGCGCGCGCGAGCCGCGGCGTGAACAGGCCGCCCAGGATCGAGGGCACCATCACGGTAGCCGCGCCGCTCATGAAACCCTGCGCGATGAACTCGCGCCGCGTGCGCGGTCGCGCATGGTCCGGGTGCCGGAGCGGCTCGTTCAGGCCAGGGGAACGGGTCTTGTTCTTACGCATATGGTTTCCTCGCTATTCCTGTGCCGCGCTTCAATTGACCAGCACGCCGGCGCTGCCCAGGGCCGCGGCGCACACCGCCTTGGTGACATCCTGCTCGCGCACGGCCGAGCAACTGCTGCCATCGCCGCAACCGAGCCTACCCATCAGTGCATTGAGCTCCGAGGTCAAGCCGCTGCTGTCCTGAGAGTTCAGGTTGATGCCCAGCGCAGCGTTGACCAGCGGCGAGATCACCGAGGTGCGGCCCGACGGCGTGCTGAACTTCGATCCGGCGCTGAAGCTCACACCCGGAAAGAACGCGGCGCTCTTGCCGGCATCGTTGACCAGCTCGCTGCAATACTGGATGGCGAGTTGCGCGATGCCCACTTGATGCGCGGACAGGAAGCCCTCCAGGATCGGAGACACCGGCAGCTGCTGCTGGACCGTCTGGTAGGTCTGGCTCACGTTGGCGTTGGTGGTCGGAATCGACGTGATGGCAGCCAGCGACCGGTTGATGCGGTCGAAGGTGCGCACACCGATATCCGACACCACCGTGCCGTCGACCGGTGCCGGCGTGACCGGCACCGGCTCGGTTACCACGTGGGTCTTGGTGCCGAGCTGGTCGAAGCTCAGGAAGAAGGTATCGAACTTGGGCCCCTGGGCAGAACCAAGCACCATGCCGATCTGAGACAACAACTGGCCCTGGCCGACGAAATAGTTCGACGAGGTGACGGTCGTGCTCAGCGGAATGTACGCCTGCCCAATATTCGGCACGACGCCGTTTATGCCGATGCGGATGCCCTTCACCACGATGCCGTCTGGCTTGGCCGACGGATCGAGCGAAATGAAGGTGGGCTTGTTGAACAAGTAGGAGTAGCTGTCGTACTGGCTGACCTGGAACATCACATAGGCCTTGGACACGCCCGTGGCCTGCTCGACGTTGAACAGCAAGAAGTACTTCTCGCCCACTCCGGCAGCGAAGTTCTGCTTGATCTGCACGTCCGAGAGCGCGCGGTTGTGGATCACGACCATTCTGATCACGCCGGCCCAGGAACGGTTGCTCGATACCTCGTTGCCGAGCACCAGCGCGAAGGTGTTGTCCCAGTTGCTTAAGGTGCCGCCGGCCTGTTTATCGGCATCACCGGTAAACACACCATTCACGTAGATGCGCCGGCCGTTGACCGGGTCGTAGGTGACCACCACATGCTGCAGTGAGGCCTGCGCCAACCGCGCATCATCCGTGGTCGCCAGCGCCGGCATGCCATTCGCGTCCGTGTTGGAGGAACGCAGGTACGCCTCATAGTCGAACTTGGACTGCCCGAGTGTAAAATTGCGGGCGTCGGTTCCGCCCGAATAGCTGATGAAGTAGGCGCCATCCTGGGTTACGTTGGCCGGTGCCACCCAGGCCTCGATGGTGAACTCCCCGGTAGCGAGGATCATGTCATGGAGCTTTTTGCTGGCACCGGTCGCGGCCTGGGCCTTGCTTCCCGCGGCAAAACTCAGGCCCCAGCCACCGACCCAGCTGACATTGCCGGACAGCGTGAGATCCGCCGCCGGGTCCACGCCACTGGTGTCGTACGCGGTGAAATCCTTGCCGGTCCGGAACTCGTACTTGGCGATGGCATTGGAGTCGAAGCGGCTGCCGCCACTGGCGACGGTGCCATCGTACATGTTCAACGCCTTGCTGATGACCAACGCCGGATCGACATTGGTCACCGGCACCTGGTTGGCGAATGCGGTGATGGCATCCTGCATGGTCTGCGATGCCAATACGCAGTTGGCATTCCAGCAGTTGTGAGATTCCTCGCGCAGCCGGATCACCAGGCGTGACTGCGCAGGGTTGTCCAGATTCATTTTCATGCGTGCCGCGGCATAGGCTTCATTCAAATCGGAAGACGCAAAGAACGGCGACTCCGGGGCCGCTGCCGCGTGCGAATGACAGGCCGCGCAGTGCTGTGTCAGCAGCGGATATACCGTGCTGGAGAACAGCCCGGGATCACTGGGAAAATCCTTGCCACCGCCGGCATCCTTCATAACCGGGGCGGTGAGCTCGATCTGGGTTCCGCCGCCAGCCGAGGCGCCGGCCCAGTTGGTGATCCAGGTGGTAAGGATCGAGGCGCAGGCGCTCGGATCGGCCAGCCAGCAGTTGTGACCACCTCCCACCTTGGCAACGATGCGGGAAGTTTTCGGATCGGAGAGATTGACCACGGTGTTGGCCTGGGTATACGCCAGATTCACATCGTCGTTGCGAGCGAAATTCGGCAGCTGCCCCGGCGAGGTGGCGTTGTGGCACTGGCCGCAACGGTTGGTAGAGCGCACGTTGTCCCAGAAGTTGATCTTGAATGCCTGCACGTCGGCCGTGGTTGGCGCAGGTCCCGTGTAATCGGCACCCGCGGACACCGTGGTAACGGGGTTGGCGGTCACCGGCGCGCCGCCGCCGCCGCAGGCGCTCAAGGCGAGCGCCGCCGCCATCACCAGCCAGGTTCCGATCATCGACGCTTTCATATGCAGTGCCTTGTTCATGGTGATGGTCCTCACGAACCCATGCAGTAGACCGCCGAGTCGGCGAATACCTGCTTGAGTCTGTAGCCGCTCTTGAACCTGCCGATCATGGAATCGACCTGATCGCGGTCGGCCTGGTTGGTGGGGACGCGGTAGCACACGGTCTTGAACACCTTCTCGACCTGGCAGCGCGCGAACGCGTCGCTCTTGGCCAGCTCCATCCCCATGGACTTCGCACCATCGCCCGAATGCGTGGAGCTGGACGCCCAGCCCAGGATCTGGTTGGGGCCGGCAATCCAGCGATTGTCCCAGTGATCGTCCGGCGTCACATAGCCAGGCTTGAAGTTGTCGGAATTGATCAAGTACTTCGGCTGCACCTGGCCGGCGGTGTACACGAGCTTGCCGGCCGTGTTGTCGTAGTTGTAGTACGCAAAGGCCTGGGTCAGCGGATCCATGCCGCTGTGGCAGCCCATGCAGACGTTCAGGTACAGGCGACTGTCACCGCCGGGACTGCGGCTCACGTCCTGCCGGACGCGGTCTGGCGGACGGGTTGGATCGATGAGGCTACCCAGGTCATGACACAGGTGATTCTGCATGGTGAAACTGAACATGGCCCGATTGGTGCCGGCGATGAAGAAGGCCTGCGCCGCGGCGCGCGTGGTGATGATGCCGGCGGTGGCGGCGGCCGGTAATCCGCTCACCGAGGACTGCGTGGTCCCCTGCAGCGCGGTCTTGAGGTCGGCGCCGGTGGACTCGAGCTGCTCGTACATGGTGTTGTTGGCCGGCGAGTACGAGGCGGTCACGCCGGACAGCCCCGGCTTGGCCACATATACGAGGTCGGCCGACAGGAGCGTGGAAAAGTCCACATCGTCGCGTACCATGCCGATGACCGTGGCGACGTAGTCGTTCAGCGGCGCGAACACCGTCTGCGCGCGGTTGGTCCAGGGCATCGCCATGTTCTTGAGCGTGACGTTGTAGAAGTTGGAGTTGTCCAGCGCGATCTGCGCCGCGGCGTCGGCGGAGGATGCGGCCGCCATCTGCGTGAGCACCGCGTCCGAGGGCGGCACGCCGGCGATGCGGTCGTGGATGCGCTTGGCCTGATCGCGCGTGATCGCATCGGCCGAGGCGCCCGCCAGCGCGAGGCTCGCCGCCACGGCCGCGCACAGCGCCTTGCGCGCAACGCGCCGCCTTGCCTGCGCGGCAGGCTTCGTCTCGTTCAACGCAGTCGGCATCCCGGTGTTCATATGCTGGTCCAATTGGCGTGTGTGAAAAATTCCACTGGCGGCGACTATACGCAGCCGAAAATGCGCTCCGGAATGTCTCAAGCGAACGACGTCGGCGTTAAGAGACAGTAACGAAGCGCGCAAAGCGGCCTATATGCTCGTCCGCAAGCGAGAGTTCTTCTGTGAGTGTGTTAACAGAATCAGGACGCGCATCGAAGCGATGATGCACGCATGCAACACACCCGGGGAACTCGCCTCCAAAAATCAGTGGCCTGTAGAGGTCGTCGGGTGCATTCATCCATGGACATGACCAACGCTTGTGACATCGCGCACGCTTCGGGGAAATGCCGCATCGTGAGGCCGGCGCGCCGGTGGTTTTCCATATTGGCGCTGCCGCTGGCCGTGCTCGCCGCCTGCGCCAGCGGCACCACCGGTCACGCGCCGGGTCTTGCCGGCGGACAGATTGCCGACCCCGTCACACTCGATTACCCGCTGGCCTACGTGAAGCGGCCTGTGCCGACGCGCGACATCGACGTGCGCGATCTGATCACCTCCACCGCCGGCGGCGATCTGTACGTGCGCGACAAGGCGAGCGCCAGCGGCATCGAGACCAATGTCACCAAGGACATCACCCAGGGCAAGGGCTTCGTCAAGGACCTGGACGTATCGCCGGACGGCACCCGCGTGGTGTTCGCGTTACGCCTGCCGCTGCTCCCGAATGTGACCGACGAGGAGCAGCCTACCTGGAACATCTGGGAATACGACGCCAAGGCCAAGGCCCTGCGGCGCGTCATCGCCGACGACATCACCGCAGAGAAGGGCCACGACATCGGCCCGCACTACCTGCCCGACGGGCGCATCGTGTTCGCCTCCACGCGCCAGAACACCTCGCGCGCCATCCTGCTGGACGAAGGCCGGCCGCAGTACGCGGCGCAGACCGACGATCGCCAGCAGGCGGCGTTCCTGTTGCACGTGATGAACGCCGACGGCTCGGACATCCACCAGATCAGTTTCAACACCAACCACGACTTCGACCCGTCGGTGCTGAACAACGGGCAGATCGTGTTCTCCCGCTGGGAACGCGTGAACGGCGGCGATCGCATCAACCTGTACCGCGCCAATCCCGACGGCACCGGCCTGGAGCTGTATTACGGACAGTACAGCCATGCTACCGGCACCAACAACTCCGTCGTGCAGTTCCTGAAGGCGCGTTCGCGAGCCGATGACAAGCTGCTGACGATGACGCGGCCATTCCTGGGCACTCAGCAGGGGGGCGATCTGACGCTGATCGACGCCGAGCGCTTCGTCGAGATCAACCAGACTACGCTGGCGGCCGCCGGCACGGCCGGTCCGGGCCAGCTGCCCGCCACCACCACCAACGTCTCCACGCTCGCCAACCAGCCCTCGCTGGGGGGGCGCTTCGCCTCGGCCTTTCCGCTGTACGACGGCACCAACCGCATGCTGGTAAGCTGGTCGCCCTGCTTCGTGCTGGACAACTCGGTCTCACCGGCGACTACCAAGGTGTGCACCGAGGACAATACCGCCGGCGCCAATGTGCAACTGGCCCCGCCTGCGTACACCATCTGGGTGTACAACCTGGACACCAACACGCTGCAGCCGATGCTGGCGGCCGAGCAAGGCATGATGATCGTCGATCCGGTCATCCTGCAGCAGCGCACGCCCGCCCCGCCGGTGATCCGCGACAAGGTGCCGGGCGTCGATGTGGATCAGAATCTGGCCACTGAAGGTGTGGGGCTTCTGGTCATTCGCAGCGTCTACGATTTCGACGGCATCGACACGGCGCGCCCCAGCATCGCCGCCCTCGCCGACCCGAAGCAGACCAGCGCCGACCAGCGGCCCGATCGGTTCCTGCGCGTGGAGAAGCCGGTGTCGATTCCCGACAATGACGTGCGCAGAGTCCCAGGATTTGCCTTCGGTCCGGCTGGGCTCGGCATGCGCGAGATCCTCGCCTACGCGCCAGTCGAACCGGACGGCTCGATCAAGATCAAGGTACCGGCCAACGTGCCCTTCGCCATCAGCGTGCTGGACAAGAACGGCCGTCGTGTCGGCCAGCGCCATGGGAGCTGGCTGCAACTACTGCCGGGTGAGGTGCGCACCTGCAACGGCTGCCATGACGGCAACAAGCAGACCGCGCATGGCCGCGATGGTCTCACCAGTTCGGTGAACGCGGGGGCGCCCGCCGACGGCAAGCCCTTCCTCAACACCGAGACCAGTCTGATCGCGAACTTCCAGGAAATCATGGCGCAGACGCGCGCGCGCATCTCCTGCCCGACATCGAGCGCCGCAGGGTGCTCGACCATTCCCAGCGCCAACCTAATCTACGACGATGTGTGGACCGATCCGGTGGCTGCGGGTCGTGCCAAGGACGCCAGCTTTTCCTATCTATATTCCGACCTGACCACGCCGGCGCCGATCAACGGCAACTGCCTGCCCACCTGGAGCAACCGCTGCCGCG
>JAFEGC010000069.1 GCA_018240265.1 Pseudomonadota bacterium
GTCCTGCAGCTTTTTGTCGTATTCGATGCTGTCGGGGAAAGTGTGCAGCAGCATCGTCATCCACCACGAGAAGCGTTGCGCCTTCCACACCCGCGCCAGCGCCTTGGCCGAATAATTCTCAAGGCCATTGTCGTCGCCGCGCCGATAGTGCGCCACCATCGCGTGGTAGAGATAATAGATATCCGAGGCCGCGCTGTTCAGGCCACGTGCGCCGGTGGGCGGCACGATATGCGCCGCATCGCCGGCGAGGAATAGGTTGCCATAGCGCATCGGCTCGGCGACGAACGAACGAAGCGGCGCGATGGATTTCTCGATCGAAGGGCCGGTGATCATGCGCGCGCCCACCTCGGCCGGCAGGCGGCGCTTGAGCTCCGCCCAGAAGGAATCGTCCGACCAGTCCTCCACCTTGTCCGCCAGCGGCACCTGGACGTAGTAGCGGCTGAGCACCTGCGAACGCAGCGAACACAGCGCGAAACCGCGTTCGTGCTTGGCGTAGATGAGTTCGGCCGAGACCGGCTTGGTACGTGAGAGTACGCCCAGCCAGCCGAACGGATAGAGTTTTTCGTACTCGCGCAGCACGTTCTTCGGAATCGACTTGCGGCTCACGCCATGGAAGCCGTCGGCGCCAATCACGTAATCGCAGTCGATGCGCACGATCTCATCGCCACTGCGATAGGTCACGTACGGCTTGGCGCCGGTCAGATCGTGCGGCTGCACGTCCTCGGCGTTGTGGATGACCACGCCCTTCATGCGATCGCGCGCGTCGTACAAATCGCGCGTAAGTTCAGTTTGGCCATAGACGACCACGGAGCTGCCGCCGGTGTACTTGTGAAGATCGACGCGGTCCATGCGGCCATCGTGCGCGATGAAGAAGCCCTCGTGGATTTCGCCCTCGCGGTCCATGCGCTCGCCGCAGCGAGCCTCGCGCATCAGCTCGGCAAAGCCGTGCTCCAGCACGCCGGCGCGGATGCGGCCGAGCACGTATTCCCGGCTCTGCCGCTCGAGCACCACGGTGTCGATATTCTGGAGATGCAGCAACTGCGAGAGCAACAGCCCGGAAGGGCCGCCGCCGATGATGCACACCTGGGTCTTCATGCCTATCTCCTGCATGGGTGACGGAGGCGGATCGCCTCCGAGCTTGCTGATTGCAACCCTAACGACCAGTGGCGGGGCGCGGAATGGCTGAATCCTGCGCGAACTTGTACGCTTCGAACATGCCCTCGCCGCCGTCTGAAACAATCCGCAACTACAGTCTGTACGGGGAATTCAAGCATTTGCCCGACGTGCTGCACTGCGAGACCATCGCTGAACGCTCGATCCTGCATGACTGGGAGCTGGCGCCGCACCGCCACGATCGGCTGCATCAGCTGCTGCTGTTACGCGTCGGCGGCGGCGTGGCGCGCCTGGATGATCGCGAGGAAGCGCTGCGGCCAGGCACGCTGGTGAACGTGCCGCCGGGCAGCGTTCACGGCTTCAGCTTCGAGCCCGGCACCCAGGGGCTGGTGGTGACGCTGGCCGATGCCATGCTCGATGAGCTGTTCGGACGCGACGTGGAGACACGCCGCGGCGTGGCGCGCTGCTGGACAGCCAAGGCCGGCGATGCCATCGATGGGCTGATGGCGCAGATCCGGCGCGAGTACGCCGCACGCTCCCCGGCGCGTGCGCTGGTCCTGCGCGGGCTCAGTGCCATGCTGTTGGGACACGCGATGCGCGTGGCCACGCGGGCCGAAACGGCGCGTGGCAAGGCTTCCGAAGCACAGCTGCTGATGCGCTTCGAATCGCTGCTGGAAATGCATTTCCGCCAGCACTGGCGCGTCGCCGACTATGCGCGCGAGCTGGCCATCACGCCCACCCACCTGAGCCGCGTGGTCCGTGCCGCCACCGGCGGACCGGCCTCACGCCTGATCGACGCGCGCGTGGTCCGCGAAGGCCGGCGCCAACTCGCCTTCACACATCTGGGCGTCGCCGTGATCGCCTACATGCTCGGCTTCACCGATCCGGCGCTGTTTACGCGCGTGTTCACACGCGTGGCGGGCTGCTCCCCACGGGCGTTCCGGCAACAGATGGAAGGGCGAGCGGGGCAGCGGCGGTGAGCCCTGCCGGCGCGAGCAGGCCCGGACTGCCGCCAGCCTGTCGAGGTGGCTGACCGCCACGGCCAGCGTAAGGCCGGCTACGCTCGGCGTTCGCAGTTCTGTTCTGAATTGGCGGAGAGGGTGGGATTCGAACCCACGATCAGATTGCTCTGATGCCGGTTTTCAAGACCGGTGCGTTCAACCGCTCCGCCACCTCTCCGGCAGCGGCGGATTATCGCATGGCAAGCTGCGAACCGCTTACGCCCTCAAGCCGGGGCGCAGTTCCATCATTCCACCCATGTACGGCAGCAGCGCCTTCGGCACTTTGACACCGCCGTCGGCCTGCTGGAAGTTCTCCAGAATCGCCACCAGCGCACGCCCGATGGCCACGCCCGAACCATTCAGCGTGTGCACCGGCTCAGGTCTACCGCTCTCGGGATTGCGCCAGCGCGCCTGCATGCGCCGCGCCTGGAATGCCTCGCAGTTGCTGCAGGAAGAGATCTCGCGGTAGCGGTTCTGGCTGGGCAGCCAGACCTCGAGATCGTAGGTCTTGGCGCTGCCGAACCCGACATCGCCGGCGCACAGCGCCATCACCCGGTACGGCAGCTCCAGCAACCGGAGCACGGCTTCGGCGTGACCGGTCAGCTCCTCCAGCGCAGCGTAAGAATCCACGGGCTTGACGATGTGCACCAGCTCCACCTTCTCGAACTGGTGCTGGCGGATCATGCCGCGCGTGTCCTTGCCGTGCGCGCCGGCCTCGGAGCGAAAGCACGGCGTGTGCGCCGTGAACTTCAGCGGCAGTTCCTCCGCACCAAGGATGCGATCGCGCACCAGGTTGGTCACGGGCACCTCAGCCGTGGGGATCAGAAACAAGTGCTGCTCACCCTCGATGGCAAACAGGTCCTGCTTGAACTTCGGCAACTGGCCGGTGCCGGTGAGCGTGGTCTCGTTCACCAGGTACGGCACGTACATCTCACGGTAGCCGTGCTCGCGCGTGTGCAGGTCGAGCATGAACTGGATCAGCGCGCGGTGGAGCCGCGCCAGTGCGCCGCCCATCACCACGAAGCGCGCGCCCGAGATCTTGCCGGCGCTCTCGAAATCCAGCCCCAGCTGCTCACCCACCGCCACGTGATCCTGTGGCGTGAATTCGAAACGGCGCGGCTCGCCCCAGCGCCGCACTTCGACGTTGGCGCTCTCATCCCGGCCCTCGGGCACGGATTCATGCAACAGATTGGGCAGACCGAGCTGCAGCTCGGTGAGTGCCTGCTGCAATCGGGCCAAGGCGGCTTCCGCCTGCGTGAGCTGTGCTCCCAGCGCTTCGCCCTGCGCGAGCAGTGCCGTCACGTCCTCGCCCTTGGCCTTGGCGATACCCACCGCCTTGGCGCCGGCATTGCGCTGCGCGCGCAGCCGATCGGCTTCCACCTGCACCTGCTTGCGCCGTTCTTCGATCTTCTGGACTGCGGCCGTGTCCAATTGAAATCCGCGCCGCGCCAGGTTGGCGGCAGTGGCGGCAAGGTCTGCGCGCAGGGCTTTGGCATCGAGCACAGGGATAGCCTCATCGAGTCGTGAACATCAGCCGCGCATGCTCCCAAACGCGGCGCGGCATTGCAAACCGTGGCACTCCGGGTGAACCGGGAAGCCCGCCGGCGCTGCCTCGCGCCCCGGCACGAAGAATCACCCGCCCTTGCGCTGGCGCGCCTCACAATCGCGCGCGCGGCGCTGCTCCAGCGCCTCGCCTATCTTGATCTCAAGACCCCGCGACACCGGCTGGTAATAGCGCTTCTCGACCAGCCCTTCCGGGAAGTAACGCTCACCGGCGGCGTGCGCATCGGGCTCGTCATGCGCGTAGCGATACTCCTTGCCGTAACCCAGATCCTTCATCAGCCGAGTGGGTGCATTGCGCAGATGCAGCGGCACTTGCAGCGAACCCGAGGATTGCGCATCGGCCATGGCGGCACCGAAGGCCATGTACACGGCATTGCTCTTGGCGGCCACGGCCATGAACACCACGGCCTGCGCAATGGCGAGTTCTCCCTCGGGACTGCCGAGCCGTTCGTACACTTCGCAGGCTTCCAACGCCAGGGTGAGCGCGCGCGGATCGGCATTGCCGATGTCCTCGCTGGCCATGCGCAGCACGCGTCGCGCAACGTACAGCGGATCGCAGCCGCCGGCCAGCATGCGGCACAACCAGTACAGCGCGGCGTCCGGATCGTTGCCGCGCACCGACTTGTGCAGTGCCGAGATCTGGTCGTAGAACTGCTCGCCGCCCTTGTCGAAGCGCACGTAGGTACTGCCGATGACGCCACGCACCGCTTCGAGCGTCAGGTGTCCATCCGAGGCCGCCAGGTCCGCCGCGGTTTCCAGCAAATTCAACAGGCGCCGCGCATCGCCGTCGGCCGCGGCGATCAACAGCGCCCGCGCATCCTCGTCCAGCCGCGGATGCGCCTTGCCCAGGCCGTGTTGCTCGTCGGCCAGCGCCCGATCGATCAGCCGCGACAGATCCTCGGGTTCCAGGCGCTTGAGCACGTACACGCGCGCGCGTGACAGCAGCGCGTTGTTGACCTCGAACGAGGGGTTCTCAGTGGTGGCGCCGATGAACACCAGCGTGCCGTCCTCCACGTACGGCAGGAAGGTGTCCTGCTGCGACTTGTTGAAGCGATGCACCTCGTCCAAGAACAGCACCGTGCCGCGCTGGGATCGCACGGCCAGCGCCTGCTCCACCACCGCCCGAATGTCCTTCACGCCGGCGCTCACCGCCGACAGGGTGAGGAATTGCGCATTCACGCCGTGCGCGAATAGGCGCGCCAGCGTGGTCTTGCCGGTGCCGGGCGGCCCCCACAGGATCATGGAATGCGGCCGGCCGGACTCGATGGCGCGGCGCAGAGGCGCACCCTCTCCTACCAGGTGGGACTGTCCGACGAACTCCGCGATGGAAACCGGGCGCAGCCGGTCGGCCAGCGGCCGATAACCACCGGAGGCGCTCACACGCGTGGACCCGAGCCCGGCAGCAGCCGCTCGAGCATGCGCGCCCAGTCCTTCAGGCCCAGCCACGCCACCAGCAACGCAGCCAGCACGCCTACCGTATCGGCGATGGCATCGTGCACATCCGCGGCGCGCGTGGTGGTGAACGCGCCCTGCGCCAGCTCGATGCCGATGCCCAGCAGCAAGAAGGCAATGGCCACCTTGCGCCACTTCGATGCGGGATAAAGTCCGCAGAACCACAGCGTCATGCCGAAAAAGGCCAGCGCATGCTCCGCCTTGTCCCACAGGAGTTCGGCCACCGGCTCGATGACCGGTGCCGGCAGCATGCAAGTGACCACCACGAACATGACCATCGACCAGCCGATGACGAGCCACATCCGCGGGAATCGCAGATCCGTTCTCATGGCTGAGCGGCCGGCGCGCCGCCGATGATGTCCACGCCCGCCGGCGGGCTGAAGGTGAACAGGCTGTCGGGAAGCGGCTGGTTGCGCACCGCGTTGCTGAAATCCAGGCGCGTGAGCTGGTTGAGCTTGTCCGCCAGCAGCATGCGACGCAGCTCGCCCTTGGCGAAGCCGATGCGCGCGGCCAGAAAGTCACCGTTCTGCTGGCGCGGCCGCAGCTCGTACCAGTTGAGGCCTTCGCTGTCCGGCAGCGTCTTGATCTCGAATTCCCGGCTGACCGGCGCACCGGAGGACAGCAGCACGGCCGGCGTGCTGGCCAGGGTGGCATCCATGTCGCGCACGTTCACCTGCGCCAGGTCCTTGTCATAGAACCATAGCTTGTGGCCATCCGCCAGCACCAGCTGTTCGCTGGGGTGCTGGTAATCCCAGCGGAAACGGCCGGGCTTTTTCAAATACAACCGGCCCGAACCGCTGCGCGGCGTGCTGCCCGAGTCGCCGCTCACGGTCTGCTCGAAATCCGCCGACCACGTGGACAGCTGCGCGAAGTATCGGTCCACCCACTCGGCCGGCGATGGTGCCGCCGGCACGGCTGACACGCAGAGCATGCCTGCGAGCGCGCTGCCCACGACAGCCTGCAGAAATCTCCGACGCAGCATATTCAGTCCTGGACCGGCGCGGGCGCCAGGATTTCGCGGCTGCCGTTGGGCTGCAGCGGACCCACCAGCCCGGCGACCTCCATGGTTTCGACCAGACGCGCGGCGCGGTTGTAGCCGATTTTCAGCCGGCGCTGCACGCCCGAGATGGAGGCCTTGCGTGTTTCCACCACGATGCGCACCGCCTCGTCGTACAGCGGGTCCTGCTCACCATCCGCCTCACCGCCCTCGCCGCCTTCCTCGCCGTCATCGGCCGGAAAGCCTGGAATGGGCGATTTCGGACCGGTGATGATTTCCTCGATGTAGGTGGGTGCCGCGCCCTTCTTCAGACCCGCCACCACCCGGTGCACTTCCTGGTCGGATACGAACGCGCCATGCACGCGGGTCGGCACCGAGGAACCCGGTGTGATGAACAACATATCGCCGTGGCCGAGCAGCGATTCGGCGCCGCTCTGGTCGAGAATGGTGCGCGAGTCCACCTTGGCGGAGACCTGGAAGGCGATGCGCGAGGGAATGTTTGCCTTGATGAGACCGGTGATCACGTCCACCGACGGACGCTGCGTGGCGAGGACCAGATGTATTCCTGAGGCTCGGGCCTTCTGCGCCAGCCGCGCGATCAGCTCCTCTACCTTCTTGCCGACGATCATCATCAGATCGGCGAGCTCGTCGATGATCACCACCACGAAGGGGAGAGGAGTCAGTTCGGGAATATCCTCGGCCACCACGCCCGGCACTCCCTGCTGCACCTTCTGCAGAAGCACGGGATCCTTGATCGGCTTGCCGGCCTCGTTGGCCTCCTTCACCTTGCGGTTGAAGCCGCCGATATTGCGCACGCCGAGCATGGACATGAGCTGGTAGCGGCGCTCCATCTCCGCCACGCACCAGCGCAACGCATTGGCCGCGTGCTTCATGTCCGTGACCACCGGCGCGAGCAGATGCGGGATACCTTCGTACACCGACAGCTCGAGCATCTTCGGGTCGACCATGATGATGCGCACGTGCTCGGGCGTGGCCTTGTACACCAGGCTCAGCACCATGGCGTTGATGCCCACCGACTTGCCCGAGCCGGTGGTGCCGGCGATGAGCAGGTGGGGCATGCGTGCCAGGTCCGCCACCACCGGCACGCCACCGATATCCTTGCCCAGCGCCAGCGCCAGGGGCGAGGTCACATCGTCATAGGGTTTGGACTTGATGATCTCGCCGAGGGTGACCATCTCGCGCTTCTCGTTGGGGATTTCCAGGCCCACCACCGACTTGCCGGGAATCACTTCCACCACGCGCACGCTGATGGCGGAAAGCTCACGCGCCAGGTCCTTGGACAAGTTGCTGATCTGGTTCACCTTGACGCCCGGCGCCGGGCGCAGTTCGAAGCGCGTGACCACCGGGCCAGGCTGCACCGCCACCACTTCGACTTCGACGCCGAAGTTGCGCAGCTTCAGTTCCACCAGCCGAGACATGGCCTCCAGAGCTTCTTCGGAATACGAGAGTTCGCGTGGTCCGGGCTCATCCAGGAGCGATAGCGCCGGCAGCTCGCTCGACTTGGGCGCGTCGAACAGCGGTACCTGCCGCTCGCGCTCCACGCGCTCGCTCTTGACCGGCACCGGCGCCGGCGGCTCGATGCGTGGCGGCGGTCGCGCCGCGACTTTTTTTTGCTCCTCGCGCACCTGGCCCTGGCGCGCCTGCTTGCGCATCTGGCCCGCCGCGAGCTCGCGGCGCTGCGCCCGCTTTTGCTGCAACCACTCGACACCATTCAGCACCCAAGCGCCCAGCTTGTCCATGACCTGGAACCAGGACACCCCCAGGAACAGCGCCACGCCCGCCAGCCACAGGCCGAGCAGCAGCAGCGTTGCGCCCAGGAAGGACAAGCCGCGGGCGGCGCCCGCACCAGTGATTTCCCCGACCACTCCGCCGGCGCTGTTGGGAAAGGCCGATCCGTCCCAATGGAGCGTGGCCAGCCCACAGCTGGTGAGCAGCGTGAGCACGAAACCGCCGGCCCGCAGCCCCGCATTCCAGCGGGAACGCATCTCCGGGAGCGTGACGTCCTTGTGCACCAGCCAGCCGGCATAGCCCAGCATCAGCGGAAACAGGAATGCGGGACGACCGAACAAGAAAAAGAAAAAACCCGCCAGCCATGCGCCCACCGGGCCGACCCAGTTGTGCAGGGCGCCGTGCTCGCCGGTGTCGGCGAAGCCCGGATCGCGGACGTGATAGGACAGCAACGCGAGCAGCAGGATCAGCGCCAGCGCGCCCAGCACCCACAGGGTACCCTCACGCAGGCTCCGCGATACCGTGGCGGAAACCTTCGCCTTCTGCCGGGTCTTCTGGCTGTCGCTGGAATCGGCCAAGGAAATACCTTTCGCGCACTGACGGATTTACTTACCATGAGCGCGCCACTGCTTGGTTGCAAAGGAAAAATTATACATGAGCGATGTCCGCCACAGCCGGCTCATCATCCTGGGCTCCGGCCCCGCGGGTTACAGCGCGGCCGTCTACGCGGCGCGCGCCAACCGCCGGCCCCTGCTCATCACCGGACTCGAACAGGGCGGCCAGCTGATGACTACCACCGACGTGGACAACTGGCCGGGCGACGTGCACGGCCTGCAGGGTCCGGCACTGATGGAACGTATGCGCCTGCATGCCGAACGGTTCAATACCGAGATCGTGTCCGACCATATCAACCGGGTGGATCTGCGGCGAAGGCCCTTCCTGCTCGAGGGCGACAACGGCTCCTACAGCTGCGAGGCCCTGATCATCGCAACCGGCGCCTCCGCCAAGTACTTGGGCTTGCCCACGGAGGAGCAGTTCCGCGGCAGGGGCGTCTCCGCCTGCGCCACCTGCGACGGCTTTTTCTACCGCGGCAAAAAGGTCGCGGTGGTGGGCGGCGGCAACACCGCTGTGGAGGAAGCCCTGTACCTCTCCAACATCGCCGCCCATGTCACGCTCGTGCACCGGCGCGACACACTGCGCGCCGAAAAAATCCTGCAAGATCGCCTGTTCGGGCTCGAGCGCAGCGGAAAAGTGGCCTTGCTATGGAATCGCACCGTGCAGGAAATCCTGGGCGATGCGGCAGGCGTCACGGGGCTGCGTTTGCGCGATGCCGCCGGGAAAACGCAGGATCTGGCGCTCGACGGAGTGTTCATCGCCGTCGGCCACCAGCCGAACACCCAGCTGTTCGAGGGTCAGCTCGCCATGCAGGGCGGCTACCTGCGGATCAAGGGCGGGAGCGACGGCGATGTCACCACCACCAGTGTTGCAGGCGTGTTCGCCGCGGGCGATGTGGCCGATCATGTCTACCGGCAGGCGGTGACCTCGGCGGGCACCGGTTGCATGGCGGCCCTCGATGCCGACAGATACCTTGAGCGACAAGACACCCATTCTCACCGCGCAGTGTCTTGACAGCATCGCGCAAATCGAGGGCGCGCAGTGGAACGCGCTGGCCGGCGATGCGCAGCCGTTTCTGCGCCATGAATTCCTGCTGGCGCTGGAGGAATGCGGCTGCGCTTCACGCCGGCGGGGCTGGGTACCGCGGCACCTGATCCTGCGCGAGAACGGCGCGGCGGTAGCGGCGCTGCCGCTGTATCTCAAGTCCCATTCCCGCGGCGAGTTCGTGTTCGACTTTTCCTGGGCGAATGCTTATCACCAGCACGGCCTGCAGTACTACCCGAAGCTCCTCACCGCGGTGCCGTTCACGCCGGTCACCGGCCAACGGCTGCTGATCGCGGATGCGACGCGCCGGGAGCAGCTAGCCACGGCGCTGATCCGCGCAGCGCTGGAAGTGGCACGGGAACTGGAAGTGTCCACCTGGCACGTGCTGTTCCCCACGCCCGATGAGGCCGAGGCCCTGCGGCAGGCTGGCCTGATCCTGCGCCGCGATTGCCAATTTCATTGGTACAACCGCGGCTACGCCGGCTTCGAGGATTTCCTGGCCACCTTCACCGCGGAAAAGCGCAAGAAGGCCAAACGCGAACGCCGGCGCGTGGCCGAGGCCGGCATCGTGTTCGACACGCTGCATGGGGACGAAGTGGATGCGGCGCTGTGGCGCACCCTCTACGGCTTCTACGCCGACACCTTCCACCGCCACGGCCATGAGCCCTATCTCAATCTAGACTTCTTCACGCGCATCGCGCGGGCGCTGCCGCGGAATTTGATGATCAAGCTGGCGCGCATCGGTGGCGCGCCGGTGGCGGCGGCCATTTTCTTCCGCGACGCACAGGCGCTGTACGGCCGTTATTGGGGATCGGGCGGCAACTATCACAGCCTGCATTTTGAGACCTGCTACTACCAAGGCATCGACTACTGCATCGAGCAGGGCCTCGCCCGCTTTGAGCCCGGCACGCAGGGCGAGCACAAGGTGCCGCGGGGATTCGTGCCCACCTTGACGGGCTCGGCCCATTTCGTCGCGCATCCCGGCTTCGCACCGGCCATCCGCGACTTCGCTGCGCGCGAGGCGCGGGCGGTGGAGGACTACGCCCAAGGCGTGAACGAACACCTGCCCTTCCATCGCGACGAGATGGGCGCCGTCGGCCCGGAACTGCGGCTCGCGGATTCCTTAGAAACTCGCGCGCGATGAAGCGCCTGACCTGGTTGAGCGAACACGACGATCCGGCCGCCTTCCCCGACGTGGAGCAGGCGCTGGAGG
>JAFEGC010000006.1 GCA_018240265.1 Pseudomonadota bacterium
GTCTCCGCCATTGAACAGTGTCGCAATCCCATGAACAACACACCTGCTGATATCGGCCTCATTGGACTTGCGGTGATGGGGGAGAACCTCGCCCTCAACATGGAAAGCAAGGGATTCCACGTCGCCGTCTACAACCGCACGGCAAGCAAGGTCCAGGCATTCGTCGCCGGACGCGGGGCCGGCAAGCGCTTCACCGCCACGGACAATCTCGCCGCCTTCGCGGCCTCGCTCGCCAGACCCCGCAAGATCGTGATGCTCGTGAAGGCGGGCAAGGCCGTCGATGAGCTGATCGAGCAGCTCAAGGCCCATCTCGAACCGGGTGACATCCTGATCGACGGCGGCAACAGCCTTTACACCGACACGATCCGTCGCACCCGGTACGTCGAAAGCCTTGGATTTCTCTACGTCGGGTCAGGCGTTTCCGGAGGCGAGGAAGGCGCGTTGCTGGGACCTTCACTGATGCCGGGCGGCAGCCAGGCGGCGTGGCCGCACATCAAACCCATATTCCAGGCGATCTGCGCGCGCACGCCGGAGGGCGAGGCCTGCTGCGACTGGATGGGCGAGGACGGCGCCGGCCACTTCGTGAAGATGGTCCACAACGGCATCGAATACGGCGACATGCAGCTGATCTGCGAGACCTACGACTTGATGAAGCGGGGCCTCAAGCTGTCGAACGATCGCATGCACGAGGTGTTCGCGGCGTGGAACAAGGGGCCGCTGGATAGCTATCTTGTCGAGATTACACGCGACATTCTCGCGTACCGCGCCGCGGACGGCACGGCTGTTCTCGACCTGATCCTGGATGCCGCCGGCCAGAAGGGCACCGGCAAGTGGACCGTGAGCGCTGCGCTGGACGAGGGCATGCCGCTGACCCTGATCGGCGAGGCCGTGTTCGCGCGCTGCCTGTCGGCGCTGAAGGATGAGCGCGTCGCCGCCTCGGAGTTGATCCGGCCTGAACTGCCGGGGTTCACCGGCAATGTCGATGCGTTCATCGAGGACCTGCAACAGGCCCTGTACGCATCGAAGATCGTGAGCTACGCGCAGGGCTACCAGCTGCTCAAGGCCGCGGCCCACACACACGGCTGGAATCTCAATTTCGGCGGTATCGCGCTGACCTGGCGCGGCGGCTGCATCATCCGCTCGGCGTTCCTCGGTGATATCAAGAAGGCGTTCGATCGCAATCCCTCGCTCGGCAACCTGCTGCTCGATCCGTTTTTCGGCAAGATCATCGAGACGCACCAGGCGGCGTGGCGGCGCGTGGTCGTTGCGGCGATTCAGCTCGGCATTCCGGTACCCTGCCTGAGCTCGGCGCTGTCGTATCTCGATGGCTATCGCGCCGAGCGTCTGCCGGCAAACCTGCTGCAGGCCCAGCGCGACTATTTCGGCGCGCACAACTACGAGCGCGTCGACCGCCCCCGCGGCGAGATGTTCCACACCAACTGGACGGGTCGCGGCGGCACGACTACCTCGCAGGCCTACGGGGTCTGAAGGGTTTGCTGACTTACCGTGGCGATGCCGCGGGCGCGGGCGAAGTCCGCGAGAGTCGTCTTGGAGACGCGCTTCTCGATGACGCAGGTGCGCCTCGCTCATGTCATCGCCCTGCGGTACAACACCGTGCAGATGATCAGCGCAACCTACTTTGATGACTTCGAGCGACGCACGGGGGTGTGGAAGATCGTGCGCCGCGATGTCAAGATGCATTACTTTAACGTGATCCCCGGCGCCCAGATGAGTCCGCCGGGCGCGGCCTGACTTAAAGCGCGGAACGTCGCGCACGAAAGGACCAAGACCTTGCATTCTGACATCGCCAAGTTCGTCGACGCCGCTTCCGGCGGGGCGGTGCTTTCGGACGCCGAAGTCCTCGGCCTGGAAGCGGACCTGCCGCTGGCCGAGCTCATGGCCGCGGCCGGTCATGTCCGTGACATCGGCCGTCCGGGCATCGTCAGCTATTCGCCAAAGGTCTTCCTGCCGCTCACCTTCCTATGCCGGGACTCCTGTCACTACTGTACCTTCGCGAAGGCGCCGCGGTCACTGAAGTCTCCGTACATGGCCATCGACGAGATGGTCGCCATCGCCAGGCGCGGCGCCGAGGTCGGCTGTCGCGAGGCCCTGTTCACGCTGGGAGACCAACCAGAGCTTCGCTACCGGGCCGCGCGCGATGCGCTCGCGGCACTGGGTCACGCGACCACCCTGGATTATGTCGAGCAGGCCGCCCGAGCCGTTCACGAGGCCACCGGCTTGCTGCCGCATGTCAACCCAGGGGTGATGCCGGCGGCCTCGCTGGCCGCGATGCGCAGCGTCTCGGTCTCCGGCGGCCTCATGCTGGAGTCCACCTCGCAGCGCCTGTGCAAGCGCGGCGGTCCGCATTACGGCTCGCCGGACAAAGTGCCCTCGGTGCGGCTCGAGACGTTGCGCGAAGCGGGCCGGCAGAACATTCCCTTCACCAGCGGCATCCTCATCGGCATCGGCGAGACCCGGCGCGAGCGGCTCGAATCGCTGCTCGCGATCCGGGCGATCCATGCCGAGTTCGGTCACATCCAGGAAATCATCATCCAGAACTTCGCGCCGAAGCCGGGGACCAAGATGGCTGGCGCGCCTGCGCCCACGCTTGCGGAGCATCTCTGGACGGTCGCGGTCGCGCGTCTGATGTTCGGCCCCGGCATGAGCATCCAGGCGCCCCCGAACCTGCAACCCGAGGGGCTGCGGCAACTGATCGATGCGGGCATCAACGACTGGGGCGGCGTGTCGCCGGTGACTCCTGACCACGTCAACCCGGAAGCGCCCTGGCCGGAGGTCGAGCGGGTGCGTGCGGTCACCGAAGGCGCGGGCAAGACGCTGGTGCCGCGCCTCGCCGTGTATCCCGAATACATCCGCGACCTGCCGAAGTGGGTTGCGCCGGGCTTTCATACCGCCATCCTGCGCAGCATCGACAGCGAGGGCTATGCGCGCGAAGATCAGTGGTACTCAGGCGCGGCGACCACGGAGCTGCCCCCCGACTCGGTGCGGCTCCTGAATTCGCTGGCGCCGCGCGCGGTCTCGGCGCTCGACAGGATCTTGTTTCGCGCCCGGGACGGCGCGCGGCTGTCGGAAGGCGAGATCACGCGTCTGTTCGAGGCGCGCGGCAGCGAGTTCACCCGGGTGGTGAAAGCCGCCGATGCGCTTCGCCGGCAGGTGTGCGGCGATACGGTCACGTACGTCGTCAATCGCAACATCAGCTACACCAACATCTGCTACTTCAAGTGCGCGTTCTGCGCGTTCTCGAAGGGGCAGGGGAGCAATGACCTGCGCGGCGCGCCCTACAACCTCGACCTTACGGTGATCGCGGGGCGCGTGCGCGAGGCCTGTGAGCGCGGAGCCACCGAAGTCTGCATGCAGGGCGGCATTCACCCGAGCTATACGGGCGAGACCTACCTGTCGATCTGCCGGGCCGCGAAGCAGGCGGTCCCGGACATCCACATCCATGCGTTCTCGCCGCTGGAAATCTGGCAGGGAGCGACGACCATCGGCCTGCCGCTGCGGGAGTATCTGGAGCGATTGAAGGCCGCCGGGCTTGCCACGCTGCCGGGAACGGCCGCGGAGATCCTCGACGAGGACGTCCGCCGGCGCATCTGTGCCGACAAGATCACCACCGCCCAGTGGGTCGAGGTCATCGAGACGGCGCATGCCGTCGGCCTGTGCACGACGGCGACCATCATGTTCGGGCACGTCGAAAGCCCGGTACACTGGGCGCGGCATCTGCTGACGGTCCGTGACCTGCAAGCGAGGTCCGGAGGCTTTACGGAGTTCGTGCCCCTGCCGTTCGTGCACATGGAAGCGCCGATGTATCGCAAGGGCCGCGCCCGCAAAGGTCCGACGTTCCGGGAGGCGGTGCTGATGCATTCGATCGCGCGTCTGGCTCTGCATCCGCTGGTGACCAACATTCAGGCATCCTGGGTCAAGATGGGCGCGCAGGGCGTGCTCGCCTGCTTGCAGGCGGGCGCCAACGATCTTGGCGGTACGCTGATGAACGAGTACATCTCCCGCTCCGCCGGCGCGAGCCATGGCCAGGAAATGCTGCCCTCCGACCTCGAACTCATGATCGCCGGAATCGGTCGCCGCGCGCGACAGCGCACCACGCTTTATGGCATTGTGCCTGCCGGCGAGGCACTGCTCGCGCGGCGCGCGTGATCCGCGAGCCGGTTCGGTTTCCCAAGGAGATTCCATCTTGATCAAGATCGGCTACAAGGCCTCCGCGGAGCAGTTCGGCCCTTCGGAGCTGCTGCGCTACGCGGGTGTGGCGGAGCAGGTGGGCTTCGATTCGGTTTTCATCAGCGATCACTTCCAGCCCTGGCGGCACACCGGCGGCCATGCGCCGTTCTCGCTGTCGTGGATGGGCGCGCTCGGCGCCCGCACCTCGCGCGTGCAGATCGGCACCAGCGTGCTGACGCCGACGTTCCGCTATCATCCCTCCATCATCGCCCACGCCTTCGGCACCATGGGCGCGATGTTCCCCGGTCGCATCATCCTCGGCATCGGCACCGGCGAGTCGCTGAATGAAGTTCCCGCCACCGGCATGCATTGGCCGGAAGCGAAGGAGCGCACGGGACGCCTGAAGGAGTCGGTCAAGCTGATCCGGATGCTCTGGACGCAGGACCGTGTCACCTTCAACGGCGAGTACTTCAAGACCGAGAAGGCGACCATCTACGACAAACCCGAGAAGCTGGTCCCCATCTATGTCGCGGGGGCGGGTCCGCTCATTTCGAAGTACGCCGGTTCCACCGCCGACGGGTTCATCTGCACCAGCGGCAAGGCGCCCACCCTGTATACCGAAACGCTGCTACCCAATGTAGACGCCGGACTTGCGGCGGCGGGGCGCGATCCGGGCTCGATCGACCGGATGATCGAGGTCAAGGTCTCCTTCGACACCGACATGAATCGCGCGATGGAGGACACCCGCCACTGGGCCGCACTGGCGCTGTCGCCCGAGGAGAAGATGTCGGTGGAGGATCCGCTGGAGATGGAGCGGCTGGCCGACGCGCTGCCCGCGGAGCGGGCGGCGAAGCGCTGGATCGTGTCCACCGATCCGGACGAGCACGTCGAACGCATCGGCTTCTACGTGGGACTCGGCTTCCGGCACCTCGTGTTCCACGCGCCGGGGCCGGACCAGGCACGGTTCCTGAAGCTCTATTCGGAGCAGGTGCTGCCGCGCATCCGCAAGCGCTGGGGCTAAGGACGGAACGGGTCCAGCTCCGTCCCCACTTCCAGCCACTTCGCTTCGGTCCGTTCTATCTGCGCGGCGATCTCCGCCCGCTTCACGCCGAGCTGTTTCGCCTCCGCCGCGCCAGTGCGGTCATGCATGCCGGGGCCGGCCAGCAAGGTATCGAGGCGCTTGAGTTCCGCCTGCAACCGAGCAAGCCTTTCCTCGAGCTTGGTCAATTCGCGTTGCATCATCGCCTTCTGGCGCTGAGGATTCGGCGGGACCGCACCGCTCGCCGCCGCGAGCCTGGGTCTTGGCGGCGCTGAGGCGGGCTGCGGCGGCTTGGACTGTTTGCCGCGATCCTTGAGCCAGCGCTGATAGTCTTCCAGATCGCCTTCGAAAGGCTGCACCCGGCCATCGGCTACGAGGTACAGCGAGTCCGCTACCATCTTGATCAGGTGCCGGTCGTGGGACACCACCACCATGCCGCCTTCGAAACTCTGCAGCGCCACGGTGAGCGCATGGCGCATTTCGATGTCCAGGTGATTGGTGGGCTCATCCAGCAGCAGCAGGTTGGGTCGGCGCGCCACGATCAGTGCCAGCGTCAGCCGCGCCTTCTCGCCGCCGGAAAACACCCCGATGGGTTCGAACACGCGGTCGCCGGAGAAACCGAAGCGGCCGAGGTGATCGCGCACCGCCTGCTCCTCGCAACGTGCGTAGTCGGGGCCGCCGAGATTGCGCACATGCCAGAACGCGCTTTCCGCCGGATTCAACTGCTCGAGCTGCTGCTGTGCGAAGTAGCCGACGGCCAGATCCGGCGAGGCGATGCGCTGGCCCGACAGCGGCGCGCTCTCGCCGGCGAGGAACTTGGTGAAGGTAGACTTGCCGGCGCCGTTCAACCCAAGCAGCGCGATGCGGTCCTGCGGGCCGATGGACAGATCGATGCCGCCGACGATGACGCGTTCGCCGTAGCCGCAGGCAGCCTCGTCCAGGGTCAGCAGCGGGCGCGGCGTTTTGGCCGGCTTTCTGAATTCGAACTCGAACGGACTGTCCACATGCGCGGGCACGATGCGCTCCATGCGCTCCAGCATTTTGATGCGGCTCTGCGCCTGCCGCGCCTTGGTGGCCGAGGCGCGGAAACGATTGATGTACGAGGTGATGTGCGCGATCTGCCGCTGCTGGCGGGCCAGCAAGCTCTTCTGCTGCGCCAGTTCCTCGGCGCGCTTGACCTCGAACTGCGAATAATTGCCGGAGTAGGCGCGGATGGCGTGGTTCTCGATGTGCAGCACCCGGCCGATCACTGCGTCCAGGAAATCCCGGTCATGCGAGATCATCAGCAACGTGCCGGGGAAATCGCGCAGCCAGTCCTCCAGCCACACGATGGCGTCGAGGTCGAGGTGGTTGGTCGGCTCGTCCAGCAGCAGCAGGTCGGCACGCGAGTTCAGCGCGCGCGCCATCGCCAGGCGCACACGCCAGCCGCCGGAGAATTCACCGACGGTGCGCTCGTGGTCGACGGTGTCGAATCCCAGGCCGTGCATGATGGCTGCGGCACGCGCCCTGGCGCGGTAGCCATCGATGGCCAGCAGCTCGGCGTACAGCTCGGCCAGCTCCATGGCGCGGCTCTCGTCGGCTTCGGCCTGTGCGATGCGGCCCATCACGCGGCGCAGCTCAGTATCCCCATCCAGCACGAACTCGATGGCCGGGCGGTCCACGGCGGTGATTTCCTGTTCCACCACCGCCATGCTGAGATTGGCGGGAACCTCGATCTCGCCGCGGTCGGGCGCCAGCTCACCGCGGATGGCGGCGAACAGGCTGGATTTGCCCGCGCCGTTGGCGCCCGTCAGCCCGACGCGGTCGCCGCGGAAAATGATGAAGTTGACCTGCTCGAACAGCGGCTCAGGACCGCGCCGCAGGGTGAGATCCCGAGCCGAAAGCATGATCTGCGCATTCTACCGGAAGGGCCGGACCGCCGGTGCCTGCGGTTACCTACGCCGGTTGAGGCCGCTCAGACCGCGTAACCGCTCAAACCGCGCTGAGCGCCGCGCGAGAGGAGGCGCAGAGCGCCGCGAAGTGCCCAGTCCCCGAGCGCTGCGCGAGCATGATCTCCAGCAGCTTGTCGGCCTCCATGACCTCCCCGAACAGCAGGCCCTGCGCGAAGAAGCAGCCGTGCTTGCGCAGAAACTCCAGCTGGTCGCGGGCTTCCACGCCCTCGGCCACCACTTCCATTTCCAGACTCTTGCCCATGTCGATGATGGTGCGCACGATGGCCGCATCGTCCGAGTCTACCGCCACGTCGTGCACGAAGGACTGGTCGATCTTCAGCGTGCTGATGGGAAACTGCTGCAGCGCCGACAGCGAGGAATAGCCGGTGCCGAAGTCGTCGATGGCCAGGTGCAGCCCCATGGAATACAGCTCGTTCAGCAGCCGAACGGTGCGCTTCGGGTCGGTCATCAGCGTGGTCTCGGTGACTTCCAGCTCGAAACAGGTGGGCGAGACGTTGTGCTTGCGGAACACCGAGCGGAAGCGCGAGATGAAACTGACCTGCTTCAACTGTTTCAGGCTCAGGTTGATGGACACGCGCCCCGGCTGCGCCACCTGCTGCTGCCAGCGGCGGTAGTCGATGCACACGCGGTTCACCACCCACTCGCCGATATCGAGGATCAGGCTGGTTTCCTCGGCCAGCGGAATGAACTGCGAGGGCGAGATGTCGCCATGTCCAGGCAGGCGCCAGCGCAGCAGCGCCTCGGCACCGATCACGCGGCCGTCGCGCAGGTCCACCTTGGGTTGGTACAGGATGACCAGCTCGTCGCGCTCCAGCGCACGCCGCAGCTTGCTCTTGAGCATCAGCCGTTCCACCGCTGCCGCGTTCATGTCCGGCACGTAGAAGGCGTGCGAATTGCCGCCATTCTGCTTGGAGTGGTACATCGCGGCATCGGCGTTGCGGATCAGGTCGATGACGTTCTCGGCATCGTGCGGGCAGATGGCGATGCCGATGCTGGCGGTGAGGTACACTTCCTCCTGGTTCACGTAAAACGCGCGTCCGATTTCATCCAGCAGCGTGCGCGCCAGCGAACTCAAGGTGGCGCGGTTGTCCACGTCCGCGGGCAGTCCGTCGACGAACATCGCGAACTCATCGCCCGCCAGCCGGCCGATGACCATCTCTTTGCTCAAGTTGCGGGTCAGGCGTTCGCTCAAGATTTCCAGGGTCCGGTCGCCGGCCGCGTGCCCGAAGGTGTCGTTCACCTCCTTGAAGCGGTCGAGATCCAGGTACAGCAGCGCCACCATGCGCTGGCTGCGCCGCGCGCGCGCGATGGCCTGCTGCAGCAGATGCTGGAACTGCATGCGGTTGGGCATCTTGGTGAGCGTGTCGTAGCGCGCCAGATAGCGGATGCGGCGTTCGGCGCGCTTGCGCTCGGTGATGTTGCGCGCGACGTAAATATGGCCCTGGAACTGCGGGTCCTCGGTGGTGATGGGCGCGCCGGCCATGGACACCGGCAGGGTCTGGCCGGCGGCCGTGCGCACCACGGTTTCGCGGCTCTCGCCGACCACTTCGTTCAGATCGAAGCCGCCGCGGTGGGCCTCGTTGATGAGTTCCAGGAGCGGTTTGCCGATCAGTTCCTGCTCCTGGTACCCCAGCAGCAGCTGCGCCGCCTGATTGCTGCTCTTGACGATACCGTCGGGAGAGGTGACCAGCACCGCATCGCCCAGACTGTTCAGCACCGTGTTCAGATAGTTCTTGGTGATGGTGGTGTCGCGCAGGTTCTGGCGCATGCGCTCGATGGCATCCTGCAGCTGGCCGATCTCGTCCTGGCGCTTTACGTCCAGGGGTCTGGACAAGTCGCCCTCGCCAATGCTGTTGGCGGTGCGCACCAGCGCGGAAATGGGCCGTGCAAGACTGCGGGCGATGAGCCAGGCGCCGATGAGCGCCAGGGTGATCAACGGCACGATGACGCCGGCCAGCACCGAGATCTGCTCACGGAAGCGGTTGGCCTGCTGCCCTGCGATCTGGGCCTTCAGGCTCCCCAGCGCGGTCTCCATCGAGCCGCGGCTCATCCATACCGACAGCCGCGCGTTCTGCAATTCGCCCACGTGCGGCGCCATGTAGGTCAACGGCGTGTCCAGCCGGTAGGGCGGGAGCGTGGCGGAGAGCGCGGTGGAGGAATCGCGCGCGAACAGCGCCTGGCCGGTGGGAGAGAAGACCTCCACGCGGCTGACGTCGTGGTCGTCGAGAATGCGGGTGGCGATCAGGCGCAGCTCGCCGGCGTTCTCCGCGCCCAGCGCGGCGGCAAGCTGGGGCGCCGCTTGCCGGCTCAGCTCGTGGGCTCGATGCTCAAGTTCTGCGTTCAGCCGCTGTTGCACCGCGCCGTAGGTGGTGGAACTGAACAGGCGTGAATCGGCGCGCTGCTGCTGCACGAGCACCGTGCCGATCAGAGCACAGGTCAGCGCGCCCAGCCCCAGGGCGAATGTCAAATACTGCGATCGTAGGCTGCGCGCCATCCAATCCTTCCCGCGGTGTCAGGATCCCCGTTCCGATCATACCGGGGCCCGCGCAGGTCGCGGAAGAGGCAACTATCCTAAAACACCTTGATTCGACGGTAGAATTCCGGGTCGATGACCCCGGAGCAGCTGACCGGCCGTGACGCCGGACATATCGTGGAGGTGGCCGATCCGCGTTGCCAGGTGCACGCCGGCACCCGCGGTGCGCTGCTGGAGTTGTGTCGCGCCGCGTGCAAGGCGGGGTTCGAGCTGGCCGTGGCCAGCAGCTTTCGCAGTTTCGAGCGCCAGCTCACCATCTGGAACGAGAAATTCAGCGGGCGGCGCGCGGTGTTGGATGCGGCCGGCCGGCCGCTGGACATCGCACCGCTGGACGATGCCGCGCGCATCCGCGCCATCCTGCTGTGGTCGGCACTGCCGGGGGCGAGCCGCCACCACTGGGGAACGGATGTCGATCTGATCGACCGCGCCTCGGTGCCGCCGGGGTATCACGTGCAGCTGGTCGGAGCGGAGTTCGAGCGCGGCGGTCCCTTCGAGGCCTTCCACGAATGGCTGCTGCGCCATGCCGCCGGCTTCGGTTTCTTCAAGCCCTATCGCGGCATTCTCTCGGGTGTGGCGCCTGAGCCTTGGCATTGGAGTCATGCCGAGATCGCCGAGCCGGCGCGGCAATGCTTGACGCCGGAGCTGCTGCTGCAGGCCTTGGAAAGCGCGCCCATCCGGGGCAAGGAGGCCCTCGCGGCACGCATCGGCGAATTGCACGCGACCTACGTGCGCGACATCGATCGTCCCGCCTTCGTCTGAAGGACGCGGATCAGGCCAGGTTCTTCAAGGGCGGATCAGGTCCAAACGGCCTGTAGGTTCAGCGTCAGGCCCAGACGGCCCGCAGGTGGTTCACCATCAGGCCGCGTACCATGCTCATTTCATCCTCATGAGTGGTGAACAGCGGCGGCCGGCGCCGCAGCAGCGGCCAGCGCTGGCTGCGCAGCACGCGTTCCAGATAGTTCATGTTGCGATCGATGGCTTCCATGTAAGGGTTGCGGCCGCCAAACAGCGGTTCGATGAAGCGATAGGCGTGCTCGAACGCAGCCTCGAGCCGCTCGGTGCGCGCCACGCGTACGAAATGCGGGGTCTGGCGCAGCACGTCCAGGCCCGAGCCGTACCGGATCTTGACCACGCCACCGGCACCCGGGGTCGCGGCGATGCCACCCAGTACGAACTCCGGGTATAGGCGGTCGCGGCATTTTTCCAGGTAGCAGCGGTCGGCCATCTGCGCGATCAGGTCGGCGGTGCCAAGCAGATGGCCCACTTTGCGGTCGCGCCGGTCGTCGAGATGGATCTGATCGAGCTGCATCTCGTAGCCGGTGAAGTGCACCACGCGCGTGGCGATGGGCACCCAGGCCTGCATGTGCAGCTGGGGCAGGTACTTGGCCAGGAACTGGGCGCTGCGGGTCACGTGATACAGCGTGAACTCCGCGCCATTGCGATGCTGAGTGTCGGTGGCCTCGCGGATGTAGCCGGCATCGTGGAACAGCGAGGTGATGAGCGCCATGGTGCCGCGCTCACCGCCGAAGCGGGCCGACTCCTCGGCGCTGTGCTCATAGCCTGCCAGCAGGCGCATCATCGCCAGCGTCATGTCCAGGGTGTGCTGCCGGTCGTGATAGACCGTGTCCACCCCGAGATAGCCGGGCATGCGGCCGCCGAACAGGGTGTCGAAATCGTCGAACGCCTGTTCCACCTTGTCGAAGGGCTCGCGCGGCCACAGCGCGACGAACATCTTGCGCACTGCCGCGCAGACGGCCAGGGTCGAACTCACCTGCACCGAGTTGGTGACGTCGTAATCGTTGCGGCGGAAGTCATGCATGCTGACCACGCAGTGTATGCGCTTTACGCGGCCCAAGCCAACCGCGGAGGCGCCCGGCTCATGTCCGTGCGCACCTCAAGGTCGCGCCGCTCATATGTCATCAGTGCATATGTCAAAGCTGAATCGTCAATATACTATGGGCTTGAAACATCTCATCGGGGGGAATCATGAAAGCAGCCTACCGGGACAATCCACAGGCCATCCGCGCGCTGGTGAAGCCGGATCGCGTGCACCGAGATTTGTACATCAGCCCCGAGGTCTTCGAGCTCGAGCGGCAGCATTTCTTCGCCAACACCTGGAATTACCTGGGGCACGACAGCCAGCTACCCAATCCGGGCGATTTCATCACGGTGGAACTGGCTGGCCGTCCGTTGCTGGTGGTGCGCCAGCGCGATCGTTCTGTCCGCGTGCTGATGAACCGCTGCGCCCACAAGGGTGCGCAGCTCACGCAGGAGGCCTGCGGCAGCGCCGGCAAGTATTTCCGCTGCCCCTACCACGCCTGGGTGTTCCACATCGATGGGTCCATCCAGTCCATCCCGCTGAAAAAGGGCTACGAGGGCACGGCGCTGAACGAATGCGAAACGGCCAAGGGCCTGGCGGTGGTGCAGGACGTGGCCGTGTACCGCGGCTTCATCTTCGCCAAGCTCAATCCGGGCGGCCCGGATTTCACCAGCTATTTCGGCGACTCCCTGTCCTCCATCGACAACATGGCCGATCGCTCGCCGGTGGGCGAGTTGGAAGTGGTCGGCCCGCCGCTGCGCTTCACCCACAACTGCAATTGGAAAATGTTCGTCGAAAACCTCAACGACACCATGCATCCGATGGTGGCGCACGAGTCCTCGGCCGGCACCGCCAAGGCGATGTGGGCCGGGCAGCCGGCGGATCAACCTAAGCCCATGGCGGTGGAGCAGTTCGTGCCGTTCATGTCGGACTACAGGTTCTTCGACGAGATGGGCATCCGGGTGTTCGACAACGGCCACAGCTACACCGGGGTGAACTTCAGCATTCACAGCAAATACAGCAGCATCCCCGAGTACGAGGCGGCCATGACCGCCGCCTACGGTGAGGAACGCGCGCGCGCCATCATCGCCCAGGCACGCCACAACACCGTGTACTACCCGAACCTCACCATCAAGGGCGCGATCCAGTCCATCCGCGTGGCCCGGCCCCTGGCCGTGGACAAGACCGTGGTGGAAAGCTGGATCTTCCGGCTCAAGGGGGCACCGGAGGTGCTCCTGCAGCGCACGGCGATGTACAACCGACTGATCAACTCGCCGTTCTCGGTGGTAGGGCACGACGACCTGTATGCATACCGCGCCATTCAGGTGGGGCTGCAGGGCGACGGCAACGACTGGATCAGCCTGCATCGCAACTACGATCCGAGGGAAACGACGGCGCATGACCAGATCACCAACGGCACCAATGAACTGCCGATCCGCAACCAGTACCGCGCCTGGGCGCAGTACATGACGGCCAGCATGTGAGGACCACATGAACGCACCACCGACCCGTCAGGATCTCAGCGATTTCGTCGTCAACGAGGCCTTCCTGCTCGATCAGCACCGCTACGACGAATGGAACGCGCTGTTCACGGACGATGCGTTCTACTGGGTGCCGCTGGCGCAGAACCAGCCCGATGGCATCAACCAGACCTCGCACATGTACGAGGACAAGCTGCTGCGCACCTTGCGTATCGAGCGCCTGAAAAGCCCGCGCGCCTTCTCGCAGCAGCCTCGCAGCCGTAGCCACCACCTGCTGCAGGTACCGGTGGTGGAAACCTACGAACCGGCGCAGAATCGCTACGTGGTGCGCACGCAGTTCCATTACACCGAGTTGCGTATGGATGAGCAAAACATGTTCGTCGGCACGTTTTTCCATCACCTGTGCGCGGTGGACGGCGCGCTGCGCATGCAGTGCAAGCGCGTCAACCTGCTCAACAGCGACGCAGCGCTGCCGGCCATCCAGCTGTTCATCTGAGCTGCCGGTGAGTCCGACCACGGTTTATGAGGTCTTCGCGCACAGCCTGGCCCGCTCGCCGGATGCGCCCTTTCTGTTCGTCGAGCCGGTCACCGCCAAGACCTACGGCATTGCCTCGCAGACCTTGAGCTACGGGGCGGCCGCGGAGCGCATCGGCGAATTGAAGCAGAAATTCCAGGCGGCGGGTTACGGGCCGGGGCATCGCGTCGGCCTGTTGCTGGCGAACCGGCCTTCGTTCTTCCTGCACTGGTTCGCGCTCAATGCCCTGGGCGTCAGCGTCGTGCCTATCAGTACCGAGATGCGCCGCGCGGAGTGGGCCTATCTCATCGGTCATAGCGGCATGTGCCTGGCGGTGTGCCTGGCCGATCGCGTCACGGACCTCACCGATGCGGCCGGCGATGCGCGCCGGGAGTTTGCCGATGCCACGCCGCAATTCGCGGCGGTGGTCGAAGAATTGGAGGTTGGACTGCCGCGCGCCCCGGCGGTGGCTTGCGCGCCGGCGTCGCCGCTCGATCGCGAATGCGCGCTGCTGTACACCTCCGGCACTACCGGCCGGCCCAAGGGCTGCCGCCTGAGCAACGCTTATTTTCTCAACTGCGGCCGCTGGTATACGGGAGTGGGCGGGCTGTGCGAAGTAAGGCCGGGCCGGGAACGGGTCATCACGCCGCTGCCGTTGAGCCACATGAATGCCATGGCGGTGTCGGCCATGATGGCTGTGACCAGCGGCGGCTGCATCGTGCAGCTCGACCGCTTCCACCCGGGAAGCTGGTGGCAGAGCGTGCGCGACAGTGGCGCCACCATCGTCCACTACCTGGGGGTGATGCCGGCCATGCTGCTCGCCGCCGCGCCCGACGAGAAAGATCGCGCGCATGCGGTGCGCTTCGGCTTCGGCGCCGGCGTGGACCCGGCGCATCATGCCGTGTTCGAGCAACGCTTCGGCTTTCCTTTGCTCGAGGCCTGGGCCATGACCGAGACGGGCTCCGCCGCCACCGTCATCGCCAACCGCGAGCCGCGCCACGTCGGTACCAAGTGTTTCGGTCGGGCGGAATCTTTCATGGAACTGCGGCTGGTTGATGAGCAGGGCGTGGACGTGCCTGCCGGCCAGCCGGGCGAACTGCTGGTGCGCAGCGCCGGCACCGATCCACGGCGGCATTTTTTCTCCGGCTATCTCAAGGATGAGGCCGCCACCGAACAGGCCTGGGAAGGTGACTGGTTCCATACCGGCGACGTGGTGCGCCAGGACAAGGACGGCTACCTGTACTTCGTCGACCGGCGCAAGAACGTCATCCGGCGCAGTGGCGAGAATATTTCCGCCGTCGAGGTGGAGAGCGTACTGAACCGCCATCCGGCGGTGCGCGCCAGCGGCGTGGCCGGCACGCCCGATCCGCTGCGCGGCGACGAGGTGCTGGCCTGCATCGTCACGCACCAGTCGGTACCGATCGAGCGCCGCGCGGCCCTGGCCGCCGAGATCGTGGCGCATGCGTTGTCGCAGCTCGCCTATTACAAGGCGCCCGGTTACGTTGCCTTCGTGGACGCCCTGCCGCTGACCAGCTCGCAGAAAATCCAGCGCGCGGCGCTCAAGGAAATGGCGGCGGCGCTGCCTTCGCAGGCACACTGCGTGGATGTGCGCGGCCTGAAGAAGCGCACAGCATGAGCGGGCGCCAATCCGATAACGAGGCGTCCCGGCCGGCGGCGTCGCAGACGATAGTGGAGGATGTGACGATGGCTGAAAAAGGTTGCGCGGCGAGCGAACGCCGGGCGTCGATCACCGCGAGGCGGGCGCCGTGAGCGCGGCGGGCATCGCGGTGGTGACCGGCGGCAGCACCGGCATCGGTTGGTCCATCTGCCAGCACCTGCTGGAACGCGGCCACGAGGTCATTTCATTGGCGCGGCGTCCGCCGCCCGAGCGGCACGCGCGTCTGACGGGCATCGAGGTGGACTTGGCCGATCGGGCCGCCACCGCCGCGGTGGCGCGCGATCTGGCGGCGCGCCACGCGGTGAGCATTTTCGTGCACAACGCCGGCATCATCAAACCCTCGCTCCTGCCGGAGGTACAGCTCACCGATCTCGATCAATTGCTGGAGCTCCACCTGGGTTGTGCGATTCAGCTCACGCAGGCCTTCCTGCCCGCCATGCGGGCGGCCGGCTTCGGCCGCATCGTGTTGCTGTCTTCGCGCGCGGCGCTGGGCCTTGCGACGCGCACTTCGTACTCGGCCACCAAGGCCGGCATGCTGGGCATGGCGCGCACCTGGGCGCTGGAACTGGGCGCCTCGGGCATCACCGTGAACGTGGTGGCGCCTGGCCCCATCCGCACCGACATGTTCTACGACCTGGTAGACAAGGGGAGCGAGAAGGAAAAGCAGATCGCCGCGTCGATCCCGGTGAGACGCCTGGGCGAGTCCGCCGACGTGGCGCGCGCCGTGTGCTTCTTCACCGAGCGCGGCAGCGGTTTCATCACCGGCCAGGTGCTGTACGTGTGCGGCGGAGCGAGCGTGGGGAGCCTGGTGCTTTAAAAGACCTTTACGCCGCCGAACTTGGCGCGGATGCGCCGCGCCAGGGTCATGTAGCCCCAGCCGAAGCCGGCGGCGAGGCACAGCAGGCCCGACACGATCGCGGGTCCCAGCCGACCGCGCGAAGCCGCGGGCGGCGGCGCGGGGCTCTGCGTCTTCAGGGCATCGACCTCCCGCTGTTTCGCATCGAGCTGCTGCCTGAGCGAGTCCGCTTCGGTGCGTAAGGCTGCGTCAGCCGTGGCGGAGGCGACGGATTTCGGCGCGGCCGGCGTCGGCGCGGCCGGCTTCAGCGCGGCCGATTTGAGTCGCGCGAGTTCCTGTTCCATGGCCTTGAGCCGCGCGCCGCCGGTTTCGTGATCGACAAGAAACGAACTCCTGACCCAGCCTTCATCACCGTTGGTGAGACGGATTTGCGCGTATTCCCCTTCATGTCCCAGCACCTCGACCTTGGTGCCGGAATGCAGCGTCGCCACGCGCGTTCCCTGCTGGTTCTTGTCCGAGTAGACCGTAAGCAGCAGGTCGTCGGTGACGTAGGCGTCCTCCGCCTGCGCGAGGCCGGCCGTGAGCAACAGCAGAACGGCGAGCGGGGCTCTCAAGCGGCGATCCCGGTCTGCCGCAGCAGCGGCCGCACGTCCGGCTCACGCCCGCGGAATTCCACGAAGGCTTCCATGGCGTCGCGGCTGCCGCCGCGCGACAGGATGGAATCGACGAAGCGGTGCGCTACGGTGTTGTCGAATACCCCGGCTTGCTCGAAGGCTTCCCAGGCATCCGCCGCCAGCACCTCGGCCCACTTGTAACTGTAGTAACCCGCGGCATAACCGCCGGCGAAAATGTGCGCGAAGCTGGAGGGCAGACGGTTGAACGGCGCCGCGGGCACCACCGCCACGCGCCGGCGTACCGCGTCCAGGGTTTCGCGCACGCGCGGCCCTTCCTTGGGATCGAAACAGGCATGCAGCTCGAAATCGAACAGCGCCAGTTCCACTTGCCGGACCGCATCCAGCGCCGCGGAAAACGTCCGTGTCCCGAGCAGCCGCTGCAGCAGCGCCGCGGGAAGCGGCTCGCCCGTTTCCACATGTGCCGAGATCAGCGGCAGCACCTCGGGCGTCCAGGCGAAATTTTCCATGAACTGGCTGGGCAGCTCCACCGCGTCCCAGGGCACGCCGTTGATGCCGGCGACACTGGGGTAGGCCACGCGCGTCAGCATGTGGTGCAGGCCGTGGCCGAATTCGTGGAACAGCGTGGTCACCTCTTCATGCGTCAGGAGCGAGGGCTTGCCATTGACCGGAGCGGTGAAATTGCACACCAGCTGCGCGATGGGCGGCGCGCTGCCGGCGGGCAGCACCTTGCGCACCACGCACTCGTCCATCCACGCGCCGCTCCGCTTCTCGGTGCGCGAGTAGGGATCCAGGTAGAAGCCGGCAAAGGTTTCGCCGCGCTCATCGATCAAGTCGTAGAAACGCACGCTGGGGTGCCAGACGCTGACACCGGGTCGCTCCTGCACGCGCACGCCGTACAGACGCTGCACCAGGGCAAACAGTCCGGACAGGACCTTCGGCAGCGGGAAGTACGGGCGCAGCGCCTCCTGCGACACCTTGAAGCGGCTTTCCTTCAGGCCTTCCGAGTAGAAGGTCACGTCCCAGGCCGACAGCGGCCGTCCCGCGAATTCCGCAAGTTCGCCGAATTCCCGCAGCGCCGCCGGCCGGCAGCGCTGCGCCAGGTCGTTCAAGAAATCCAACACCTGGGTGCTGCTCCTGGCCATGCGCGTGGCCAGCGCGAAATCGGCGTAGCTCAAGAAACCTGCGAGCTGGGCCAGCTCGTGCCGCAGCGGCAGGATCTGCGCGATCAGCGGGCCGTTGTCGAAACGCCCGGCGGTGGGACCGGCGTCGGAGGCGCGCGTCACCCAGGCCTCGTAGATGTCACGTCGCAGCGCCTCGCTCCGGGCGCTGGTCATCACCGTGAGGTAGGTGGGTTGATCGAGCTTGAACAGCCAGCCCTTCTGACCTGCCTCGCGCGCATCCTCGGCGGCGCGCTCCACCGCGTTCTCCGGCAGCCCTTGCAGCTCCGACTCATCGCTGACGGCGCGTGTGTAGGCGCGGGCCGAATCGAGCACGTTTTCCGAAAATTTGCTGGATAGCTGCGCGAGCTGCTGCATGAGCGCGCGAAAGCGCGCCTGCTTGTCAGCCGGCAGGTCCACGCCCGCCAGGCGGAAGTCGCGCAGCGCATTGTCCAGGAGCTTGCGCTGCGCCGGTTCGAGCGCTGCGCCCTGCTTTTCCCGCACGCGCTTGTAGCCGGCGCACAGCGCGGCATTCTGGCCCAGCTCGCTCGAATACTCGGTCAGCAGTGGGATGCAGGCGTTGTAAGCCGCGCGCATGGCCGGCGAATTGGCCACCGCGTTCAGGTGTCCGATGGGACTCCACACCCGGGCCAAGCGGTGCCCCAGCTCCTCCATGGGCACGACCAGCGACTCGAACGACGGCTCGGGCTGCGCCACGAGCTGCGCGATGCGCTCGCGGTTGTCGGTAATCACCTCGGTCAACGCCGGCAGCGCGTGTTCCGGGCGGATGCGGTCGAAGGCCGGCAGCGAGTTGAAATCCAGCAGCGGGTTGCTCATGCCGGAAGCTTAGCAGATGGGTCCCCGGACGAAGACTGTCTCAAACCTGCTGCAGATACCAGCCGAGCACGGCCGCTCCGAGGACGAAACCGCCAAGACCAGCGGCAATGCGCCGTGTGAACCGCCGTTCAAGGTTGGTCGCATCCTCCTGCGCCAGCAGGAAGGCGCGGCCGTCGCCCGGGTCCTCCAACACGTTCTGGATCGGCGCCACCGGCCGTTGCGCTGCTTCGCGCTGCACCTGGGCACGGGCCGCGATCCGGGCGGCTTCCCATTCGCGCGCATCGATGCTGCCGTCGCGGTTGGTGTCGAACCGGCGCAGCAAGGCCGGTTGGTCACGCTTCCAGTCGCGCAGCAGGCGCACGGCATCGCCTTCCACATCGGCGACCTCGACCCCGCCCACGCTGCGGAAAGCGCCGATACCGTACAGCGGCGAGTCCACGTCCAGGCGCAGCTCGGTGTAGCGGTAGCGGCCGTGAAACACCGATTCGACGATCTTTTCGATCAGCGTGCCGGCGGGAAGGTGGATCAACGGCTGCGGGCTATCGCCGTACCAGGTGATCTTGCGCGCGCCGAACACCTGCGCGCCGCGTGGGTCGACGATGCAGGTGCCGGTGCCATCGTCCAGCAGAAAGGGTGTCTGGCTGGTGTCGCTGGATACCACGTTCCAGGAGCGCCGGCGCCCGCGCTCGTCCAGTTCCTCGATCTTGAACGACCACCAGGTGCAGGGAAGATGGGTCAACGGCGCGCGCGTCTGCGAGCCGTCGAGCAGCCGGCCGCGCCCGTGCAGCTCGACATAACCCTGTGCGGCGGAACGTACGCGCGAGGTGGGCGTGTCGCGTACCGCGCGGCCGGTGCGCATGGCCTTGATCGCCTGCCACAGGCAGTACAGCGCGCCCGCGCCCAGTGCGAGACAGATGATCAGGGCGTGGATCGCCGGACCGGCTGCGCCTGGGCGCATCGAAGCCGTCAGCGGGCGAACAGCGCGCCCACGTCCACGTCGCGCTTTTCCTCGGCGCCGAACTCCAGGAGCTGCGCCGGACCGAAGCCGAACGCATTGGCGATGAGCACGTCGGGAAACACCTTGACGCGGATGTTGTTGAGATTCACCTGGTCGTTGTACAGTTCGCGCCGGTCGGCGATGGATTCCTCCAGGCCGGTGATGCGCGTCTGCAGATGGCGGAAGGACTCGTCGGACTTGAGTTGCGGGTAGTTCTCGGCCACCGCGAACAGCTGGCCCAGGCCGACGCGCAGCTGCTGCTCGGCAGCGCCCACGGCGGCGACATTGCCCTGCCCCGAAGCCTGGATGACGGCGCTGCGCGCGCGCATCACCTTCTCCAGCGTCTCCTGCTCGAACTGCATGTAGCGCTTGCAGGCATCGACCAGCTTGGGAATCTCGTCGTGCCGCTGTTTGAGCAGCACGTCGATGTTGGCCCACGCCGTTTTCACAGCCTCGCGCAGGCCGACCAATCCATTGTAGCCGTTGACCAGGTAGATGGCCGCCGCGATCAGCAGGGCCAGAATCACGATGAAAGCGATCATGTCTCCTCGCACGCCGCAACGGTTCGATGCGTCGATCAGTATATCATTGGCGGCGCAAGGCTCTTTGCAACGGAGTTCACAGATGGGCGCGCGAGCATTCGATTTCATCGTCATTGGCGGCGGCAGCGGCGGGCTGGCCAGCGCGCAGCGCGCCGCCGAGTACGGCGCGCGGGTGGCGTTGATCGAATCGGGGCGGCTGGGCGGCACCTGCGTCAATGTCGGCTGCGTGCCCAAGAAGGTGATGTTCAACGCCGCCGGCGTCGCCGACGCCCTGCGCCAGGCGCCGGATTATGGTTTTACGCTCGACGTAAAGGGCATCGACTGGGCCACGCTCAAGCAGCGGCGCGACGCCTATGTCGCGCGTCTGAACGCCATCTATGAACGCAATCTCGCCAACAAGAAGGTGGAGTACGTCAAGGGCCGCGCCGCGTTCGTCGATGCGTCCACGGTGGAGGTGGCCGGCGAGCAATTCACCGCGCCCAACATCCTGCTCGCCACCGGCGGCCGGCCGGAGCTGCCGATGATCCCGGGTGTGGAACTCGGCATCACTTCCGACGGCTTTTTCGAGTTGAACAGCCTGCCGCGCCGGGTCGCGGTCATCGGCAGTGGCTACATCGCCTGTGAGCTGGCCGGCGTGTTGCACGCGCTGGGGAGCGAGGTGCACCAGTTCATACGCCGCCACCGCGTGCTCGGCGTGTTCGACACCATGCTCGGTGCGGGGTTGATGCGCGAGATGCGTGAGGATGGCATTCGCATCGAGGAACAGGTGATCCCGCGGGCGCTGCAGAAGACCCAGGCGGGCATCACACTGGTCAGCTCGGACGAGCGGTGCTTCGATGGATTTGACTGCGTGCTGTGGGCCATCGGCCGCCGTTCGGATCACGCCGGGCTTGGGCTGGCGCGCGCCGGTGTGCACGTCGATGCCAACCAGTTCATCGTCACCGATGCCTGGCAGGCCACCAACGTGCCGGGCATTTTCGCCGTGGGCGATGTCACCGGCCGCGCGCCGCTCACCCCGGTGGCCATCGCCGCCGGACGCCGGCTGTCGGACCGCGTGTTCGGCGCTCAGCGGGAGCGCAAGCTGGATTACGAGATCATCCCCACGGTGATTTTCACGCATCCGCCCATCGGCACCGTGGGCCTGTCGGAGCAGCAGGCGCGCACCGTCTACGGCGATCGCGTGAAGTTCTACACCACCGGCTTCGTGTCCATGCAGTACGCGCTGGGCGCGCGCAAGCCGCGCACCGAGATGAAGCTGGTATGTGTGGGCGAGGAGGAGAAGGTCGTCGGCTGCCACGTGCTGGGGCCGGGCGCGGATGAGATGCTGCAGGGTTTTGCCGTGGCGTTGCGCATGGGCGCCACCAAGCGCGATTTCGACGATACCATCGCCATCCATCCAACCAGCGCCGAAGAACTGGTGACCATGCGATGACCAACATCCGCAGCTACCAGGGCATCGCGCCGGTGCTGGGAGCCCGCGTCTACGTGGACGAGTGCGCGTTGGTCATCGGCCGCGTCACCCTGGCCGAGGATGCCTCCATCTGGCCGTTCGCCGTGGCGCGCGGCGATGTGAATGACATCCGCATCGGTGCGCGCACCAACATCCAGGACGGCAGCGTGCTGCACGTGGTGCACGACGGGGCAATGGTGAAGGGCATCCCGCTGATCATCGGCGATGATGTCACCGTGGGACACAAGGCCATGCTGCACGCCGTGACCATCGGCGACCGCTGTCTCATCGGCATGTCCAGCGTGCTGCTGGATGGCGCCGTGATCGAGGACGAAGTGATCGTCGCCGCCGGTACCGTGGTACCGCCCGGCAAGCGCCTGATCGCTCGCGGCCTGTACGTGGGCAACCCGGCGCGCCGCCTGCGCGATCTGTCGAAGACCGACATCGAACGCCTGGTGTACAGCGCACACCACTACGTCGAGGTGAAGGAGCGGCACCGGGCCGATCAGGCCTTGCGTGCCAGGGCCTCGAGCACCGGTTGAGTGTCGGGGCGCAGGCCGCGCCACAACAGGAAGGATTCTGCCGCCTGTTCCACCAGCATGCCCCAGCCCTTGCAGATGCGCGCCGCGTACAGCGCGGCGGCCCACTGTGTGAAAGGGGTGCGGCCCTTGCCGTAGGCGAGGTCGTAGCAAACGCTGTCCTCGCTCACCAGGCCCGGCGGGAGTTCGGGCATCTGGCCCTGCAGGCTCGCGGAAGTTGCGTTCACGATCAGGTCGTAGGGCGGACCCTGCACGGCGCGGAATTCGCAGGACTCGATGACGAAGGCGTCCTTGAAGACCTCCGCCAGCGCCTGCGCGCGCTGCACGGTGCGGTTGGCGATGACCAGCACCGACGGCTGCTGTTCGATCATCGGCGCAAGGATCCCGCGCGTCGCACCGCCCGCGCCCAGGATCAGGATGCGTTTGCCGGCGAGATTCAGACCGAGATTGACCGTGAGGTCGCGGATCAGGCCGATGCCATCGGTGTTGTCGCCCAGCAGCGAGTGGTCCGGCTGCAACGCGATGGTGTTCACCGCCTGCGCGCGCGCGGCGCGCGGCGAGAGCGCATTCACCAGTTCGGCCGCCGCCTGCTTGTGCGGCAAGGTGATGTTGAGCCCCTTGACTCCGCTGGTCAGCAGTCGCAGCACCTCGCGGCGGAACTGCGCCGGCTCGATGTCGTACAGCCGATACACCATGTTCTGGCGGGAATTTTTCGCGAACATGCCGTGGATGAACGGCGACCAGCTATGCGCCACCGGGTGGCCTACGACCCCGTACTGGTCTGGCGGTGGTTCGGGCATCGCCACCTCAGGTACGCAGCCATTGGGCGGCGCGCTTGGCGAAGTAGGTGAGGATGCCGTCGGCGCCGGCGCGGCGCATGCACATCAGCGCCTCCAGCGCCACCGCACGCTCCTCCAGCCAGCCGTTGCGCGCGGCCGCCATCAGCATGGCGTACTCGCCGCTCACCTGGTACACGAAGGTGGGCATGCCGAAGCTGTCCTTCACCCGCCGCACGATGTCGAGGTATGGCATGCCCGGCTTAACCATGACCATGTCCGCGCCTTCCTCGATGTCCATGCGCACTTCGCGCAGCGCTTCGTCCGAGTTCGCAGGGTCCATCTGGTAGGTGTGCTTGCTGCCTTTGCCGAGCTGCCCGGCCGAGCCCACGGCGTCGCGGAACGGGCCATAGAAGCCGGAGGCATACTTGGCCGAATACGCCAGGATGCGCGTGTGATGGAGCCTCGCGTCCTCGAAATTGGCGCGGATGGCGCCGATGCGGCCGTCCATCATGTCCGAGGGCGCGACGATGTCGGCGCCGGCATCGGCCTGCGAGCGCGCCTGGCGCACCAGCGCTTCCAGCGTCACATCGTTCATGACATAACCACTCTCGTCGACGATGCCGTCCTGACCGTGGGTAGTGAACGGGTCCAGCGCCACGTCGGTGATCACGCCCAGCTGCGGGAATTCCTTTTTCACCGCCCGCACCGCGCGCTGCGCGAGTCCTTGCGGATTCCACGCCTCGCGCGCATCCAGGGATTTCTTCTCCAGCGGCGTGACCGGGAAAATGGCGATGGCCGGGATGGCAAGCCGGCACAGCTCGGCGCATTCGCGCACCAGCTCCTCCACGCTCATGCGCTCGATGCCCGGCATGGACTCCACCGGCTGGCGGCCGCGGCCTTCGCACACGAACACCGGGTAGATGAGGTCGTCGGCCGACAGGCTGGTTTCGCGCATCAGGCGGCGCGAGAAATCGTCCCGCCGCATGCGTCGCAGGCGGGTTTTCGGAAATATGAGGCTGGCGGGTCCGGTCATCTGGACTATGGCTCCTCGAGGATCACACGGTGCGGCGGCGGCATTATCGCTCCGGACGCATTATTATTCCCGCTCCTGCTCATATCGGCCACCGTTATACATGAACGCGCAATCCGGCGGGAATTCCCGGTACGCGAAGTTTCAGGCACTGTGCGCAAGCCTGCGCCCCGATTTGCTGCGCTTTGCATTCTGGCTGTCGCGCGATCGCGCGCTGGCCGAGGACGTGGTGCAGGAGAGCCTGCTGCGGGCCTGGAAGGCGCGAGACTCGCTGCTCGAGGAGAAAGCCGCCAAGCCCTGGCTGCTCACCATCGTGCGGCGCGAATACGCGCGCACCTTCGAGCGCAAGCGCCTGCCCACCGTGGATGTGGATGAGCTGGTGGCGCGGGAGGAGCCGGTACTGTCTCAAGGGTCGGACACGGATGTCGCCGATATCCGCCGCGCCATGTTCGCCTTGCCGGATGAATATCGGGAGCCGCTGCTGCTGCAGGTATTGATGGGCTATAGCACCGCGGAAATCGCCGGCGAATTGAAACTGAGCCAGCCGGCGGTGCTAACCAGGCTGTTTCGCGCGCGCAACCGCCTGCGCACGCTTCTGGGCGAGGCGAACCTCGCGGAGCCCGAACCATGATTTCCTGCACCGAATATCGCCGCCAGCTTCTGGCCGAGCCGGACAGCGGTTCACCCCTGCTGCGCGAACACAGTAAGAGCTGCGCCGAATGCGCCGATTTCTCGCGCCGGCTCCAGGGCTTCGAAACCAAGCTGCGCGGTGCGCTGGCCGTGGATCTGGGCGTACGCAAGTCTGCGGAGGTCCTGCCGCTGCGGCCGCGGGCCCGCGCTCACAGCCCGGCCCGCCGCTGGTTCGCGCTCGCGGCGAGCTTCGCCGGCGCCGTCGGCATCGGTGCCTTCCTGTGGATCGGCAGCGCACGGCAGAGCCTGGCCGCCGCGGTGGTCGCGCACATGGCCCACGAGCCGGATGCCTGGAACACGGCCGGCCAGCAGGTCTCGCCCGCAGCGCTCGCCGCGGTGCTGCGCGATGC
>JAFEGC010000070.1 GCA_018240265.1 Pseudomonadota bacterium
CGCTGGTGCTGTTCGGCCTGCTGCTGCTGCCGGCGGTGATCTATCTGGGCGGCATGCTCATGCTGGGCGGCTTCGAGGGAGCGAGCCTGCTGGGCCAATACGGTTCGTTGTACCGAGGCCTTGTCCATGCCAGCCCCGCGGCTTGGCTGGTGGTACTTGGACCCGCGATGCTGCTGCTACTGTGGCACGGCTTGGTCGCATGGTGGCGCCGCGCCGGGGACCTGGCCGCGCGCTGAACGTGGGGTCTGCGGCCGTCTGGCCGGTGTCGGGCGGCGGCGCCAAACCAACTGGTTGCGCGGCCGAAGGCTGAAGCGGCCGGTCCCGCAGGCGGGTCGACCTAAAGTTCGGGCCGAATCGGACGTTAAGACGGTGGATAACGCCGCCTGGTCCGATGTGCATGACGCCCGAATTGGAACGACAATTCTGCACTATCAAGTTTCCCACGCCGCCCGGCGTCGCGGTGCATATCATCGAGCTTGCGCAGGACCCTGACATCGATATCGGCAAGGTGGCCAAGGCGGTGAGCATGGACCCGGCGCTGACCATCAAAATCTTGCGCATCGCCAACTCACCGCTGTACGTGCAGCGGCGCCGCAGCGAGAACCTGCGCCAGGCGCTGGTGGTGCTGGGTTTGAATGCGACACTGACGCTGGCCCTGAGCTTCACGCTGGTGCGGAGCCTCCGCGGCCAGAAGGCGCATGGCGTGGATTACCCGTATTACTGGCGCCGCGTGCTGATCGCGGCCATTTCGGCGCGCGCCCTGGGCGAAACGCTGCGCCAGCCGCAAGGCGAGGAGCTGTTCCTGGCCGGATTGCTACAGGACGTGGGCATGCTGGCGCTGGACCAGACCATGCCGGAGCTGTATCGAGATACGGCGCAGCTGCAGCGCGATCATCGCGCGCTGGCCGAATTCGAGCGCAAGCGCGTTCGCGCCGACCATGCCGCCATCGGCGGGAGCCTGATGAACTCCTGGCATCTGCCCGAGCGACTGCACCGCGCCATCTCGACCTCGCATACGCTGGAGCAATACCGCAGCGCGCTGCCCGAGGAAATTTTCAACCGCTGCGTGGCCCTGTCCGGCCTGGTGGCGGATTTGTTCGTAAACGAGACCCCGCAGCGCGATTTCGCGCAGACCGCCCAGGCTGCGGAACGCAGTTTGGGGCTCGACAAGCCGATCTTCGGCCAGTTGCTCGGCACCATCGGCGGCTTGATCCCCGACACCGGGGCCCTATTCGAGACCGACCTGCAAGCCGGCACCGATCCCGAACAGATCCTAGAGCAGGCCCGCGACATCCTGATGCTGCGCAACCTGCAGGCGCTGCGCGACATGAACGTGCTCAAGACGGCGGCGAGGAATTCGTAATCATCGTGCCGGCGACCGACGCCGAGACCGCGCACGCCATCGGCGCGCGCATCGCGCAGCTGCTGCGCAATGCCCAGCACGACATCGGTGGCTCGCAGCTCCAGGCGACCATTTCCATCGGCTGCGCCACGCAGGCGCCGCAGTCACCAATTCGCAGCATGAACGGCTTCGTGCACGCCGCCTGGTCCGCTCAATCCTGCGGCCGGTCCTTTTCGCGCACGGCGCGAAATTCGCTGTTGGGCAACCAGTTGGGAAAGCGCCAGTCACGGGCCACGCGTTCGGCCACGTCCAGGTACAGCGCCAGGTCCTGCAGCGTGCCGCGCACATCCCAGTCGGTGGAATATTGATCGGCCGGCTGGCGGTAGCGATGCTGATGGTAGTCCTCTTCCTGCGCCAGCCCCCATACCGGACCGCGCGCCGCGTCGTCGATGCCACCGCGCGCCAACAGCCCCGGTACGCCGGCCTTGGCGAAACTGAACTGATCGGAGCCGAAGAAATTGCCCCGTTCGGGATGCGGCTCGGGCCGAACTTCGCGTCCCTGCAGCAGCGCTGCGGCGCGGACATAGCGGTCCAGCTCCGAGCTGCCCAGGCCCACCACCTGGACATCGCGCGTCGGACCGCCGATGTGCGCCGGGTCGATGTCGATCACCGCCGCCGTGTCGCGCATGACGCACACCGGATGTTCGACGTAGTAGGCGGAACCCAGCAGGCCCTCCTCCGCGGCGGTGGAAAACAGGAACAGCACCGAACGCGCCGGCCGCTGCAGGGTGCGGCTCATCGACTGCGCGAGGGTGAGGAGTGCGGCCACGCCGCTGGCATCGACCACCGCGCCATGGAAAACATGCGTGCCGGCCGCGTCGGTCACGCTGCCCAGATGATCCCAATGCGCGGTGAACACCACGCACTCCCGCGGCCGCTCCGCTCCGGATATGAGCGCGAGCAGGTTGCTCGACCCGAACGAGCGAACCTGGCTTTTGATCTCGGTGCCGGCGGTGAGTCCCAGCGGGCGCGCCCGGAAAGCCTGGGTGGAGGCCGCCGCCTGCAACGCGGGCAGATCCGCGCCCGCGAGGCCGAGCAGCGTGCGCGCCGCGGACGCGCTGATCCAGCCTTCCACCGCGACGCGAGGCGCAGCGCCCTCTACCACGGGTGGCGCACCGGTGTGCGCGAGGCGCGGCGATCCCTTGCCTTCAGCGCGCGGCGTAACGCTCGCCGCTACACGTGAAGCACTACCGTCCGCGCCGCGCGACACATTGGCCGCAACGAACGGCGCGTTGTCCCTCGTAGCCAGTTCCAGCTGAGGCCCCGACCAGGTGTTACGCACCACGTTCCAACCGAACCCGGCGCCGGCCTCGTCATGGATGATGAGCGCGCCGGCAGCGCCATGCCGGGCCGCTTCCTCGAACTTGTAGGTCCAGCGGCCGTAGTAGGTCATGGTGCGCCCCTTGAACAGCGTGGGGTCGCCACCGAAAAACCCCGGATCGTTGCTCAGCAGCAGCACGGTCTTGCCGCGCACATCCACGCCGGCATAGTCGTCCCAGCCGTATTCCGGCGCGACCACGCCGTGCCCAACGAATACCACCTCACTCCCATCCAGGCGCACCAATGACTCCGTCCGGTGGGTCCACAGCACCACCTCGCGCCCCGGTGCCAGCGTGAGCTGCCGGTCTTTTCCCACGATGTTCAGGGCCGGTGGGTCGAGCGCCGCGATTTCGACCAGCGGTACGAATTGAACGTATTCCTTGCCATTACCGGGCTTGAGTCCCAGGCGTTTGAACTGCTCGATGAGATAGGCAACGGTGCGATCTTCGCCGGCCGTGCCGGGCCGGCGCCCCTGGAACTCGTCGGAAGCCAGGATGCGCAGGTGTTCGCGGAACGCATCTTCATCCAGCGCGGCCGACGGTCGCTCCACCGAGCGTCCCTGGCAACCGGCCAGCAGCAGCGCGAAGCTCAGTACAACCGCGTCGCGAGCCCGGCTCACCCGGTGATGCCCCGCGGCCAATACAGCGCCACCAGGGTGGCCAGACACGCTACGGTGACTGCATGCGCCCAGAAGCGCCATGGACGCGACTTAACCTGACCCCGGAAACTGCCGGCGCTGGCCGCGGTCAATACCGAGAATGCCAGTAATCCGATCAGCAAACGCCGGAATTCCAGGGCCAGTTCCGGGTGCGCGGGCGTGAGGACCACAAACACCACCAACACGGCGGCCAGCCCGAAGGTGATGGAGGCCGCGGACCCGAGCAGGATGCCGATCAGAACGGTGAAGGGGCGCATAGAGGACAGGTCGGGTAAACTTGAGGTTCGGAAGGCTCTCGCCGGGCATCACCATGAGCCCGGTGTGAAGCTTACAGGAGATCGCCTACGGTGTTGATGACCAGGCCCTCGGGCCCGTTGACGCGCTGGATCGCCGGACTGACCCTCTCGGTCGGCGCGGTTGCCCTCTTTGCCCTGCTGGGAGCCGCCGGCTCACCCCCACCCTCCGCCAAGGCGGCCGCCGGGCTTGGCCCCAGCGAGCAGCAAAACTATGTCGCGCGGCGCATCAGCGAAATCGTCGCCCGCGAGCACTATCGGCGCGCGCCCTTGGACGACCGGCTGTCCAGCCTCATTCTCGACCGTTATCTGGATGCCATCGACGGCAGCCGCAGTTACTTCTACGCCAGCGATATCGCCGAATTCGAAAAGTATCGCTACGAGTTGGACGATGCCATCAAGGCCGGCGATGTGGAACCCGCGTTTGCCATTTTTCGCCGCTTTCAGGAACGCTCGCGCGAGCGCATCGCCTATGCCACCTCGCTCCTGGCCACCAAGCCGGATTTCGACGTCGACGAGACCTTCAGTTTCGAACGTGACAAGGAACCCTGGCCCGCCAGTCAGAACGAGATGAATGAGCTGTGGCGCAAGCGCGTCAAGAACGACGCGCTGTCGCTGATGCTGGCCGGCAAGGCCTGGCCGGAGGTGGTCGAGACCCTGCGCAAGCGTTACGACCGGGTCGGCAAGCGTCTGGACCAGAGCAAGAGCGAGGACGTATTCGAGGCGTTCATGAACGCCTACGTGCTGTCGCTGGATCCGCATTCGAATTATTTCTCGCCGCGCAATTCCGAGGAATACAACATCCAGATGAGCCTGTCCTACGAGGGCATCGGCGCATCGTTGCAGCTCACCGACGATTACGTCACGGTCATCGACGTGATCGCAGGGGGACCTGCCGCGGTGAGCGGCAAGCTGTCCTCGAACGATCGCATCACGGCCGTGGGCGAAGGCAAGTCGGGCGAACTCACCGATGTCATCGGCTGGCGCCTGGACGACGTGGTACAGCGCATTCGCGGCCCCGGCGGCACGGTGGTGCGGCTGCAGGTGCTGCCCGCCGGCGCGGCGCCCGGCTCGGCGCAGCGCGTAGTCGAGTTCACCCGCAATCGCGTATCGCTGGAGGCGCAGGCCTCGCAGAAGAGCATGCGCACGGTGACGCGCAACGGGCGGGACATCAAGGTCGGCGTAATCACGGTGCCGAGCTTCTACCAGGATTACGATGCCAGTCGCGCCGGCGCCAAGGACTACCGCAGCACCACACGCGACGTGCAGCGTCTGATCGGCGAGCTGCGCAAGAACGGGGCGCAGGTGCTGATCATGGACCTGCGTGCCAACGGCGGCGGTTATCTCCCCGAGGCCGAATCGCTCACCGGCCTGTTCATCGACAAGGGTCCGGTGGTGCAGCTGCGCGATACCACCGGCCACATCGAGGTGGACGATGATCCCGACCCGGCGCAGGTTTACGGCGGCCCGCTGATCGTGCTGGTGGATCGCTTCAGCGCCTCGGCCTCCGAGATATTCTCCGGCGCCATCCAAGACTACGGGCGCGGCATCATTGTGGGCCAGCAGACCTACGGCAAGGGAACGGTGCAGAACGCCCACCCGCTCAACTACACCATCTTCGGCCGCAAGCCCGACCTCGGGCAGCTCAACGTGACCATCGGCAAGTACTACCGGGTCACCGGCGAAAGTACCCAGGACCGGGGCGTGATCCCGGATATCCCCATGCCCTCGCTGATCAACGCCAACGAAGTTGGTGAGAGCACCCGTGATCGCGCTCTGCCCTGGGACCATATCGAACCGGTGAGCTTCCAGCCGGCCGGCGATCTCAAGAGCGACGTGGCGCGTCTGGCGAAGCTTCATGAGGAACGCACCGCCAGCAGCCCCGAGTTCAAGTACGTGCGCGAGGATGTGGCGGCGCTGGATGCCGCGCGCTCGCAAAAAACGGTGTCGCTGTCGCTGAAGGTGCGCGAGGCGGAACGCAAGCGCCTGGAAAGCGAACGGCTGGCGCGCGAAAACACGCTGCGCGTGGTGCAGGGCAAGCCGCCCTACAAGTCCCTTGAGGAGGTCAAGGACGATGCCACCGCCGCCATTCTGCTGGAGGAGGCCTCGCAGATCGCGGCCGACTACGCTGTGCTAAATGCCTCACACCAGGCTGCAGCGCCGACCCAGGCGCACCGCATCGCCGATCCGCACGACGAATCGCGCAACGCCGACCGCTGAAGACGGTGGCGGTGCACGCCACGCTCGCGCGCCGCCATTGCAAGCCGCGCGCTCAGCGCAGCATCAGCGTGTAGACGTCCCAGTAGTCCTCGGCGAGGACATTCCACGACATGGTGCCGGCCGGCTTTGCCACCTTCTTCATGACATCCTCGACCGCCTTGTCGGCGAGCGAGTCCGCCGTGGGAACCGTGTCGGATTCGTTGCGATAGGAACACTGCGCGCGGTAGCGCTCGATCTTGGACTTGACCTGCACGGCCACCTCGCGTTCGCTGCGCGCCAGATCCATGCCCTTCTGGATCTGCGACATCATCGAGTCGCAGTCGGGACGCGCGCCGAAATCCATCTCGTGAACGCGCCGCGCGATGACCTCCTTGGCGCGGGTGGCAAGCCCGATGGATTGCAGCCGCTCGCACAACACTTCGCCGTAGCCGATGATGGCCAGGTTGATGGTACGGCGGGCCTCGAGCGACAGGCCCGGAAATTCGGGCAGGGGTTCATTCTCCGTGGCGCTGAACTCTGCGTGCAGGTCGCCAACGGCCGCATCCGAGCCTGCCACCTTGAGACGCTGTTCCTCCAGTTCGCGCGCCAGCCGCCGCCGCGTGAAGTAATGCCAGAAGGCCTGTGAGGCCGCCAGCCGCTGCTGCAACGCGGTCTGGCGGGCACGTTCCCCGTCAGCGACGGCCGCAGCCTCCTCCAGTCGCGCCTTGACCTGCAAGAGCCGCGCCTCGCGCCGCGCCTGCCCCTCGGCCTTGTGGCGCGCGCTCTCGCGGGCCTCCTGCTGGTGCACCAGGTCCGTCGCAAAATTTGCAATCTGCTGGTGGCACAACTTCCACAGCGCGCGCAGCTGGAAGAACACCAGCGCAGAGAAGCCCTTGGCCGGGTCGCCGAGCGCATCGCCCAGCGCATCGAGTTGCTCCTGCACGCGGATGGTGGCGCCCTCCTGCTGCTTCAACCGGTCGCGCAGCAGGTGGAATTCGTCCTGCAGATCGGCATAGGCTTTTTTAAGGCCCGCACGATTCTGGAAGAGCTGCATCAGCCGCTCTTCATCCTGCTGGGCAGAGCTCTTCAAGCCGAGTTTGTCGATCAAAACGCTGCCTTTTCCGGAACGTGTGCCTGGGTGCACGGGCAGACAGGCTCAAGGTCGGAACCGGTGCCCCCGCTCGGCGCAGTATTCAAGCCACTTATTTAACATCATGTTCCGGCTCCAACGCTGATCCAGTTCACGCTTGAGTCCGGAGCGGAGCCGGCGCAGGTGGGGATGGCGGCAGAGTCCTGCGAAACTGCGAACTTCCGCAAGACGCGCATCGTGATACACACACACCTCGAGATCCGGATCGGGCATGTACGCGCCGTCCTGCTCGAATTCGTAGCTCAACCGCAGCAGGCTGGTGTAGCGGCTATGCTCGATCACGCTGAGATGTAGATCACAATCGTCGGCGACGCGCGACACGCAGCGGCCGCGCAGTGCACGCACGTTGGCCGCGATCCATTGCAGGCGCACGAAATTGCTTTCGTACAGCGTCATCAGGCCGACGAAACTCGCCGGCCGCGCCCGCCATGTCGATACGCACCATGAGTCCGCGATCATGGGCCGACTATAGCATGTGAATCGCGCCGGTCAGGGACGTACGCGTCTCTCAATTCCGGTGAAATCCAGAATGCGACTGGAAATTTCCTCGATCGAGGACTCGGTGGTGTCGATGAACGGAATGTTGTGCTGCTGGAACAATGCCTCGGCGGCGCGCAGCTCGAACGCCACCTGCTGTGCGGAGGCATAGCGACTCTCCGGCCGGCGCTCGTTGCGAATCTGCTGCAACCGCTCGGGCTTGATGGTGAGCCCGAACAGCTTGCGGGAATTGCCGGCCACGGCCTTCGGCAGCCGCCGCGATTCCAGGTCATCCTCGGTGAGCGGATAATTCGCCGCGAACACCCCGTACTGCATGGCGAGGTACAGACAGGTAGGCGTCTTGCCCGAGCGCGACACGCCGATCAGGATCACGTCGGCGCGGTCGTAGTCGTTGCGCGAGGAGCCGTCGTCGTTGGCCAGCGCGAAATTGGTGGCATCGATGCGCATGGCGTAGGTGTGCGAATCCGCCATGCCGTGCGCGCGGCCGGCCTTGTGCGAGGAGCGCACCTTCAGCTCCGCCTCCAGCGCGCCGAGAAACGCATCGAAACAGTCCATGAACAGTCCGATGCTGCGGCGGACGACGTTGCGGATGTCATCCTGCACCAGGGTACTGAACACGATCGGCCGTATGCCCTCCTCCGCGGCGGTCAGATCGATCTTGCGTACCGCCTCCAGCGCCTTGTCAACGCTGGATATAAATGGCAAAGTCACCGGCCTGAATTCGACAGAGTCGAATTGTGTCATCAGGCTGTGTCCCATCGTTTCGGCCGTGACGCCGGTCTGATCGGATACAAAAAATACAGTTCGTTTGTTCACCTTGGGTCAAAATACCCACTTGTCCGACTCAGAACAAGCGCCACACCCATGAACCCCTACGTAATTCCTTTCGAACAGTTGCGGATGAAGGATGTCGAACTGGTCGGAGGCAAGAATGCCTCGATCGGCGAGATGATCTCCGGCCTGGGACGCGCCGGCGTCAGCGTGCCCGGCGGGTTCGCCACCACCTCGCATGCGTACCGTGAATTCCTGGCCCAGGACGGACTCGAGCAGCGCATTCGCGCGGCGCTCGCCACGCTCGACGTGGACGACATCGCCGCGCTCACGCACACCGGCGCGCAGATCCGCGCCTGGATGCTGGCCACGCCGTTCCAGCAACGGCTACAGCAGGAAGTGCTCGCGGCCTGGAAGGCAATGGGAAGCGGTGAAGATTTCGCGGTCGCGGTGCGCTCCTCCGCCACCGCCGAGGATCTGCCCGATGCGTCCTTCGCCGGCCAGCAGGAAACATTCCTGAACGTGCGCGGCGAGGAGCAATTGTTGAAAAGCATGCACGAGGTGTACGCCTCGCTGTTCAACGACCGCGCCATCGCCTACCGCGTGCACAACGGCTTCGATCACGCGCAGGTCGCGCTCTCGGTGGGCGTGCAGTACATGGTGCGGAGCGATCTGGGCTGTGCCGGGGTGATGTTCACGCTCGACACCGACTCGGGCTTTCGCAATGCCGTATTCGTCACCGCCTCCTACGGACTGGGCGAGACCGTGGTGCAGGGTGCGGTGAACCCCGATGAGTTCTACCTGTACAAGCCCGCGCTGAACGCGGGCCGCCCGGCGGTGCTACGGCGCAACCTCGGCAGCAAGGCCATCAAAATGGTGTACGCGTCCGCCGGACAGAAGGAGCGCGTACACACCGTCGAGGTGGCGCAGGCCGAGCGCGACCGCTTTTGCCTGGGCGATGAGGACCTGGTGGAGCTGGGCAAGCAGGCGCTGATCATCGAAAAACATTACAACACGCCCATGGACATCGAATGGGGCAAGGACGGCGTCACCGGCAAACTGTACATTTTACAGGCCCGACCCGAGACGGTGCAGAGCCGTGCCGGCCGCACCATCCAGCGCTTCACGCTCAAAGCCCGCTCCAAGGTGCTGATCACCGGCCGCAGCATCGGCCAGCGCATCGGCGCGGGGCCGGTGCGCATCATCGGCGACGTCAAGGAGATGGCGCGGGTGCAGGCGGGCGACGTGCTGGTGGCGGATATGACCGACCCTGACTGGGAGCCGGTGATGAAGCGCGCCTCCGCCATCGTCACCAACCGCGGCGGGCGCACCTGTCATGCTGCCATCATCGCGCGTGAGCTGGGCATTCCCGCCGTGGTGGGCTGCGGGGATGCCACGACCCTGCTCAAGGAGAACCAACCGGTCACCGTGTCCTGCGCCGAAGGCGACACCGGCTTCATCTACGAGGGCGCCCTGCCCTTCGATCACCAGAGCATCGAGCTGGATGCGCTGCCGAAGATCCCGGTGCGCATCATGATGAACGTCGGCAACCCGGACCGTGCCTTCGACTTTGCCGGCATTCCCAACCGCGGCGTCGGCCTTGCCCGTCTGGAATTCATCATAAACCGCATGATCGGCGTGCATCCGCGCGCACTGCTGGAGTTCGACCGCCAATCCGCCGAGCTCAAGGTTGCCATCCGCCGGCAGATGGTGGGATATGCCGATCCCACGCGCTTCTACGTGGACAAGCTCGCCGAGGGCATTTCGCAGATCGCGGCCGCATTCGCCCCCGAACCGGTGATCGTGCGCCTGTCGGATTTCAAATCCAACGAATACGCCAACCTCATCGGCGGCAAGCATTTCGAGCCGCACGAGGAAAACCCCATGCTGGGTTTTCGCGGCGCGGCGCGCTATGTGGACGAGCAGTTCCGCGCCTGCTTCGAATTGGAGTGCCGCGCGCTGAAAGTCGTGCGCGAGCAGATGGGTCTGACCAACGTGCAGGTGATGGTACCGTTCGTGCGCACCGTGAACGAGGCCCGCCAGGTCACCGAGCTGCTGGCGGCCAACGGCCTCGCGCGCGGGCAGAACGATCTCAAGCTCATCATGATGTGTGAGCTGCCCACCAATGCAGTGCTGGCGGACAAGTACCTGGACTACTTCGACGGCATGTCCATCGGCTCCAACGACATGACCCAGCTCACGCTGGGTCTGGACCGCGACTCGGCCATCGTCGCCAAGCTGTTCGATGAGCGCGACGAGGCGGTCAAGGCCCTGCTGGCCATGGCCATCAAGGCTTGCCGCGCGCGCGGCAA
>JAFEGC010000071.1 GCA_018240265.1 Pseudomonadota bacterium
TGGGCATCAAGACCACCGCCGCCGAAGTCAATTTCACAGGCAAGGGTGATGCGCGCGTCAACGTGTCAATCAAGGACGCCTCCGCCGTGTCCGGGCTCGCCGGGCTGGTCGACATGGTGAACTCGCAACAATCCGAACAGGGCGGCAGCTACGAGAAAAATGAAATCCTGTCCGGCCAGAAAGTACACGAGAAATGGGACGCATCGACGCGCCATGGTGTGCTGTCACTGATCGTGGCCAAGCGGTTCGGTGTGGACGTCACCGGCGACAACGTTGACATGGATGTCCTGAAGCACGCGCTGTCGCAGGTGGACCTGGGCAAACTCGAATCAATGAAGGACGACAATTGATGGCAATCCGAAAACCGACCCTGGCGATCGCCCTCGCGACTCTTGCACGTGCAGGCACCCACTGGAGCGCATTGATCGCCTGGACACCTGACGATCCGTGTAGCCCTTGATAGGGGGCGTCCGCGGCCGGCAATGGAGGTCCCGACTGGGTTCCCCTATCATGTGCTCATGTTCACCGAGGATACCGGCGCGCCGCCTGACCTTTCGCGTCTCAACTCAAGCCTGGCGACAGCGGAGACGCGTCGAATCGCCGCGGAACTCCTGCCGATTTTCTATAACCAGTTGAAGCACATAGCCCACCGCTCCCGAGTGCGGCTGCGGGCCAGCAACACCCTGCAGACCACGGCGCTGGTGCACGAGGCATTCCTTCGACTGGGTGCGTCGCGGGGTTTCACCGACGAAACGCATTTCCTGCGGGCGGCCGCGTTGGCGATGCGCCACGCACTCATCAACTACGCCGAGGCGCGGCTCGCGGAAAAACGCGGTGGCGGCGGCATCCATGTGACCTTGTCGGAGGCCACGGATCTCGCTGTGAAGACCGAGGAAGGACTGCTGGCGCTGAATGGGGCAGTGGAGCGTCTCGCCATCGAGATGCCGCGTCGTGCCGAGGTGGTCGAATGCCGGTTCTTCGGCGGCTACAGCGAGGAGGACACGGCCCGCGTGCTGGGCGTGTCGCTGCGCACCGTGCAAAGGGATTGGCTCAAGGCGCGAGCATGGCTGTATCGCGAGCTGGCCGGCGACATCGACTCCGGCGGCTGCGAATCGCCAGCTACTGCGCCAGTGCCTGCCGAATCCTGAGAGTCTCGGGGTGATTGGGTCCGAGCTGTGGGGACAGCACGGCCACGGCCTGGAGCAACACCGCATGGCCTTCGTCCCGACATCCGTCGACAAGCAGCGCCTGCCCGAGGAGTCCCCGTGCATGGGCCAGCTCCCAACTCTGCGGTCCGGCTGCCTGCCGGAGTGACACAGCTTCCTGCAACGATTCGACCGCACCCTGGCTCTGATGCTGCTGCAGGCGGATGTCCGCCAACAGTTCCAGGCCTTCGGCCATAGTAGCCTTTGCGGCAGGACCCGCCTGACGCAGGGCTGCAATCAGCTCGACGGTCGCACGCTGTGCGTCCTGGATGCGATCTGCGCCGCCGCCGACCAGCACCCAGTGCGCTAGGGCAAGCCGGGCTCGCAGCGATATCATGCTGCTATCCCCGTATTGCGATCGCGCAGACTGCGCAGCGGCAGACAGCGTGACCCGCGCAGCTGCGATATCTCCCGCGCTGATCTGCGCACTGCCCAGGAACAGCTGGTTCTGCAATGCCACGGGACTTGCCGCACCGGCAAACTGGGTGCCCAGCGCTGCCGCTTCGCGCAGCGCCGCCACTGCCTGCGCGGTCTGGTTGAGAATCCACAGCGCCCGGCCGTAGTACCCCATGGCGGCGGCTACCGCTGCGGAGTCACCAGCCAGCGAGCGCTCGTGCTCGATGGCGTCTTGCAGCTGCACCCGGGCATCCTGGATGCGCCCAGTGCGCAGTTCCAGCGAGCCGAGATTGGCGCGGATGATCTGTGCGTCGAGTCCGTCACCGAGTTCGATGGCACCATAAATGGCGAGGGTTTCCCGATAGGCTGCCAGCGCCTCTTCCAGGCGGCCGGCCGCAGTCAGCGTAATGGCCAGGGAGTTGTACAGAATGGCCGTCTCGCGGTTGTTGCGGCCCGAGAGCGCGATACGTTGTCCGATGGCTGACCGGCTGGTGAGAATGGCCTGGTCCAGGTTTCCCTGGGTACGTTGCAGTTTCGCGCGTGTGTTCAGGCCTTCGAGTCGTTCTTCAGCGTACTGATCGGGCACACTGGCCCAGAACGCCTGTGCCTGATCGAGCAACTGCGCGCAACGCGCGACATGGCCTTGCAACAGCTCGATGTTGGCCAGCTTTTGTCGTGCGTCCGCCAGGACGGCCGGATCGGTTCCTGCGGAACTCTCGGCCAGAAAGCCCTCGAGCAGGGTTCCCGCGCCTCCCACGTCCTCGAGTGCACCATAAAGATCGGCCAATGAGAGCACCAGCGGACCGGCCAGCCCGGGTTGCTGGCGGTATTCCTCCAGCATGCGCCGGGCGCTCAGATCGATCATGCCCTTGGCCGTGGCCTTGTCACCGCCCTGGTCACTGATGGCCTTGCGGAACAACCGGGTGAGTCCATAACGCACGGCCTCTTCGCGCGCAGCAACGCGTCGGGCCGCATCGCGTTCGATATCGGCCTTCCGGGCCTGCCACGCCGCCGTCCCCAATCCGCCCGCCAGCGACAACAGCACCAGCAGCACTCCGATGAACGCTGCCCGGTAGCGTTGCAAGGTGCGTCCCAGGACATACAATCGCGCGCCGGCGCGCGCTTCCACGGGATCGCCTCGCAGATGACGCTCGACGTCCAGCATCAGGGCTGCAGCCGTCATGTAACGCTGGGTCGGCTCCTCGCGCAGCGCCTTGGAAACAATGGTATCGAGGTCGCCACGCAGCTTCTGGGCGGGCACCGGGGATCGCTCATTGCCCGCAGCCGCGACACTGGCCTGGGGTGCAGGCCGGTTCAGGACGGCCCGCACCGCCTGCGCCATCGGCACACCGCTGCTGATCCAGGGATGGGTTCCCGTCAGCAGCTCGAACAACAGGACTCCCAGTGCAAAAGTATCGGTCGCCGTGGTGACCGGCTTTCCCAGCAACTGCTCGGGTGCCGCGCTCGAGGGCGTGAGTGGCGCCTGCGTCAGCGTGTGTCGTGGTTCCGGCTCATTCTCCAGCAGTTTGGCGATGCCGAAGTCCAGCACCTTCACCTGTCCATCGGCAGTGACCAGGATGTTCGATGGCTTGAGATCGCGATGGATGACCAGGTGGCTGTGCGCATAGGCCATGGCCTGGCAGACCTGCGAGAACAGGCGCAGCCGGGTGTCGAGGTCGGCCCGGATGGAACTGCAGTACTGCGTGATGGGCAGCCCCTGCACGAACTCCATCACCATGTAGGGGCGGCCATCGGGTGTCACCCCTCCATCCAGCAGATGCGCGATGGCGGGGTGGTCCAGGCTGGCGAGGATCCTTCGTTCGGAGTGAAAGCGCTCGAGCTCTGTGTGCGCTTCGCGCCGCAGGACCTTGATGGCCACGCGCTGGTCGAAATCGCCGGGCGCGCGGACCGCTTCGTAGACCTCGCCCATGCCGCCGGAACCGACAGGACCCGTGACGCGCCAGCTTCCCAGCAGCGTACCGGTCAAATCATCATCGACTGCTCCTGGCAGTGACGCGACCCCGCTCAGGAAGTCCCCCAGCGACTGCGAGGCGCGCAGGAGGCTCGCAACCTCCCGATACACTTCAGGATCCGCAATCGCCAGACCGCGCCAATGCCCCCATCGCGCCGCCTCCGGCAGATCAAACAGGGCGTCGAGATATGCGTCAACTTCGGCTTGTTGCTTTACCGACAGCATAAATCATTTTAATTCAACATCTTACTGTATATTTCTTAAGTTAATTCTGCTGAAAAGCGGCTGGGTGCCCGGAGCAGCTGCTACTGGCTGCGTTCGTCTTGCCCGCGGCGCGGCTCCAGCAAGGCGCCCGCGCGCCCCAGCCGCGCACACCGCCCGAGCGGCGCTCAATTGCGCCGCGAAACGTTGAACATCGCGTAATAGGTGCGCCCCGGTGAAGGTTCGAAGAACCGTGAATTGCTCTCGTTGACGATGACGCTGCCGACGTAGGAACGGTCGGCGACATTATCCACGCGCACGAATTCGCTGATTTTCCAGCGCGCGGTCTGCTGGGTCAGACCGAGGCGAAGATTGGCCACCCAGTAGGCCGGCGCCGCGTCGCTGTTGCGATCGTCGACGTAGATCTTGGAGCGACCCAGAGTCTCCAACGTCGCGGACAGCCCGATGGGCGCATAACGCCAGGTGAGACCGGCGTACACCGAATTCATCGGCACCGCAGGCAGATGGCTGCCGGCCAGCACCTGCACCGGCGCGCACGGCAGGCCCACGCAGGTGGTGTAGGTCTGATCCACTACCGCACGGATGTGGGTGAACGCCAGTCGCGCATCGAAATCCCGCGGCAGCAGCGCATCCACCGACAGTTCCACGCCGCGGCGCGTGGTCTCACCGATGTTCTGGAACACCGAGCGGCCACCCGAGTTGGCGAGCACGGCCAGCTCGTCCTGGGTCTTGATGTGGAAGGCCGCGAGATTGGCGCGCCAGTGCGCGCCGCTCGCCTTCAATCCCACCTCGGTGTTGTCGCTCCGCGCCGGTTTCAATCCCAGATTGAGTCCGGGAATGCTGCCGTCGGTGGAACGGTAGGCAAGGTCGTTCAGCGTCGGTGTCTCGAATCCGCGGCCGTAGGCGGCGTAGGCGTTCACCACCGAAGAAATGCGATAGGTGATGCCGGCCACCGGATTGACCGCCGAATAGCTCACCCGGCTGACCGGATCGCCCGACAAGAGCAGATGGTTCAGCGAACGTACCCGCACCTCACTGTTGCGCACGCCGGCGAGCAGGCGCCAATGCGAGCCCGGCTCCCACTGCAATTGCAGGTACTGATCGAAATCATAGACGTGATTGGACTCCTCGCGCCGCAGATCGCCCTGCACGCCCAGCTCACTGCCGATGAAGTTGAGATAGCCGCGGCGCGCCTCCTGCAGGTCGTCGTAGTTAAGTCCGGCGGTGAAGCGCAACGGGAAACCACCGAGCCTGCGCTCGCCGGTGAAGCGGGCATCCAAGCCCCAGAAATCGCGCCCCAGGTCGATGATGCCACCCGGATGCGTGGGCCGAGCTTGGGCCGAGGCGAGGATGGCCTGGAACTGCTCGGTGCTGCGGTGTCCACCATAGGCGCTCACCGACAGCTCGTCGGCCTCGCCCAGTTGGCGGTGATATACCGCCCCGCCCTGTCCCTGCCGGAGCGATTTGCGCGTGTTGTAGGCCAGCGCGTTGGTGCCGGCCTGGCGCGGATCGCTCTGCCACTGATTGCGGGTGAGCCCGAGCGGATCCTGCACCTGCGGTGTCTGCACCGCGTTGCCGACCAGGGTGAGATCGGAACGGCCGCCCAGATCGAAGCGCACCTTGGTGTTGAAGTTATTGCGCTCGGCGGAGCTGTGATTTCGATAGCCGTCGGTGCTGAAGTGAGCCGCATCGACCACGTAGTTCACCGCGCCGGTATCACCCGTGGTCTTCAGAGCGTAGCGCTGCGTACCCAGACTCCCGCCGGCCGCGCTGCCGTTGACATCGTTGCCGGGCTGACCATCCTCGGTGAACAGCGCGATCACGCCGCCGGAGGAGTTGCCGTACAGCGCGGAGAAAGGACCGCGCAGTACCTCGATGGCGGCGGCCGAGCCCAGGTCGAATTGCGAAAACTGGCCCTGGCCGTCGGGCATGGTTCCCGGAATTCCATCCGCAATGAGCCGCACCCCGCGCACGCCGAAACTGGAACGCGCGCCGAAGCCGCGGATGGACATCTGCAGATCCTGGGCATAGTTCTGCCGGTTCTGCACCGACAAGCCCGGCACGCCCATCAAGGAGTCCGACAGGTTCACCTGTAGCTGGCCGGTGCGCAACCGCTCGGCTCCCACGCGGTCCACGGCCACGGGTAGATCCAGGCTGGGTTGGGCCATGCGCGTTGCCGTGACGACCACCGGCGCCAGCACGTCGTCGGCCGCCTGGGCCGCCAGCACCGGCATGGCGCATAGCGCCAGCCACCCATAGATGCCCTTGGATCGCATCGTCCCCTCCGCTTCGATTAAGATCAGGGACTAGTTTACCCTCCATGTACCGTCGGCGGATCACCCGTGCCGCGCACTGTGCTGGAATCAACGCAGCCGCCGGGTCCTCCTCGCGTGGCACACTTGCGTGCTTTCCTTAAAATGGATGAAATGTCGGCCGCATCGCTCGATGGCGCATGAATCAAACGTGCGCGTGTAGCTGAATACAAATCTGAAGGAGACGTTCATGGCAATTTCGATTCATCCGTCCGTCGACAATGGCATCAAACCCGCCGCCAAGGATTTCGCCGGCGGCACGCTGACCTGCAAGTGCACCGACAAGCCGGTGAAAGTCGCGATCAAGGCGCAGACGGCGCACAACCACGCCTGCGGCTGCACCAAGTGCTGGAAACCCAAGGGAGCGCTGTTCTCCGTGGTGGCGGTGGTTCCGCGCGACAAGGTTTCGGTGACTCAAAACGGCGACAAGCTGGCGGTCGTCGATCCCAATGCGGTCATCCAGCGTTATGCCTGCAAGGGCTGCGGCGTTCACATGTACGGCCGCATCGAGAACACCAAGCATGCCTTCTACGGCCTGGATTTCCTCCACACCGAACTGTCCAACGACAACGGTTGGTCGGCGCCGGGTTTCGCGGCCTTCGTATCCTCCATCATCGAATCGGGCTTCGATCCGTCCCGCATGGGCGAGGTGCGCAGCCGGCTGAAACAACTCGGTCTCGAACCCTACGACTGCCTCAGTCCGCCGTTGATGGATGCGCTCGCCACGCATGCCGCCAAGCTTTCGGGCGTGCTGAAGTAGACGACAAGCGGTGCGCAGCAGTGGGCGCGTCGTCCGGTGCCTTGTGCCGGTCGCGCGCCGTCCGCGATCCGTGTGCCACTTGCAACAAAACGACCCCGAGGGCCGTTTCGTTTTCATGACCTGAGTGCCGAGCCCGGCGCGATTTCAGTGCTGCGGCACGATGCCGTGGCGGTGCATCTTGCGATACAGGGTGTTGCGGCTAATGCCCAGCGCCGAGGCGGTGCGGCTGATGTTCCAGCGCATGCGCTCCAGCTCCCGCCGCAGCGCCGCGCATTCCGCCTCGCGCAGCGCCGCCGAGGGTCCCGCGCCCCCCGCTTCGGCCGGTGTCTCGCGACGCTCGAGCTCCATCGGCACCCGCGGCTCCAAGTCGAGGATTTCCTGCGGCAGATTCGACAGCCGGATGGTGCCGTCGCAGCACAGTGCGCAAGCCGTGCGCAGCGCATTTCGCAGCTGGCGGATGTTGCCCGGCCAGGAGTACTCGAGCAAACGCTGGAAGGCATCCTCGGCGATCTCGATGCCGTCCAGTCCGCCGTTCTCTTCCTTCAGCAGAATGTGAATGAGATCGGCCTTGTCGGTCCGGTCACGCAGCAGCGGCAGATACAGCGTAATGCCGTTCAGCCGGTAATACAGATCTTCCCGGAACTCGCCCACGCCGATCATCTGCCGGATATCGCGATGCGAGGCGCTGATCACGTGCAGATCCACCGGCACGGCCGTATCGCTCCCCAAAGGCACCACCTCGCGCTCCTCGATGACGCGCAGCAAGCGGGTCTGCAGCAGCAGCGGCATATCGCCGATCTCATCTAGAAACAGAGTGCCGCCGCTGGACTGCACGATCTTGCCCACGCGGCCTTCCTTGGCTGCGCCGGTGAACGCACCGCGCGTGTAACCGAACAGCTCGCTCGCGATCAGGCTTTCCGGAATGGCGGCGCAGTTGACCGTCACGAAGGAATTGTCGAACCACAGGCCGCCGGCATGCAGCGCGCGGGCCAGCGCCTCCTTGCCGGTGCCGGTCGCGCCCTGCAGCAGGATGGGTACGCGCTTGGCGAACAACTGGCGCCCGCATTGCAAATTGCGGCGCATCTGTGGGTCCTCGCCCACGTGGCGGCGCTCGCGTTGCGCATCGCTGCTTTCCCCACCCACCCCGGCCGCGGTGTCCGGTGCACGCACCAGGCGCCGGAGCGGCGCGCGCACCAAGGCGAAGAACCGCCGTCCATGCGCCAGATCGCGCACCGGCCAGATGGTATTGGGCGCGGCTCGCGCCCGGTGTTCCAGGGTGGCGAAATCGAACTGGAAGTATTCCTCGATGCTGTGACCTACCAACGCGGAGCGCGCCGAGCAACCGAGCTGCAGCATGGCGCTTTCGTTGACGGCCAGTACTCGGCCCTGCGCATCCACCGCCACCAGCGCCTCGTGCAACAGGCCGACGAATTCGGGACGGCTGTGAAAACGCAGAATCCAGGCGTGGCTGAACTCGTTGAGAAAATTCCAGCGCGAGATCAGATTGGCCGACATGTTGACCAGCGCCATGGTGTGACGCTGGATCAGGCGGCTGTCGCTGCAATTGGCGGTCGAGGCATCCAGTACCGCGATGATGCCGCCCTGCGGGTCCACGATGGGCGCACCGGAGCAGGATAGCGACACGTTGTAGCCGCGGAAATGCTCCTCGCGATGCACCGTCACCGAACCGCCCTCGGCGAGGCAGGTACCGATGCCGTTGGTGCCCTCGTGGCGCTCGTCCCACAGCGTGCCGATGGTCAGGCCGGCGCGGCGGAATTCCCGCTGCAGCGTGGGATCGGTGATGAGGCTCAAGATCGCGCCCTGGTTGTCGCTCAGGATGACGGCGAAACCGGAGCCCGCGATCTGCTCGTACAGGCTTTCCATTTCGGCTCGCGCCACCGACAGCAGCCCGCCCATACGCTGCTGCAACTCCTTCACCGACTGCGCGCTCAGCACCGCATTCTGACGCGGCGCCATCGGTTCGATGCCATATTCGGACAGGCAGCGGTACCAGGAACGCGTCACGTGCGGTTCGATGCCGGCGGGCTGCAGCCCGTTGCGCACCACGTGGCAGATGCGCGATGCGTGACTGGCGGCCAGATTCATGTTCGGCATGGTTTCCAGACCTGCGGGCAGTTGCGGGTTGCTACTCCTGATCCGGCGGCGTACCAAACTTGTACGCCGGGTCACCGTTATACCTCGAACGCATGAAGGCGAAAATCTTCCACAAGTCATCGGCGTTCTTGAGAATGCCGCCGAATGGCGGCATGGGTCCCACCACGTTTTCGCGGCCCTTGCGCACGTAGCCCTGCTTCTGCAGTTCATCGCTTCCCAGCGTCACCAGCCGGAACAACGTGTCGTCATCCCCGCCGTACACCCAGGTATCGTTGATCAGCGGCGGGCACATGCCCCCGCCCCCGCCGCCACCGTGACAGCCGTTGCAGCCGTAGGTGAGCAGGAGCTTCCGGCCCTGTTCAACGATGTCCGCCTGCGTGTCCTGGTAGGGATTGTGCAACTCGCCCTTGGGCGTGTTCTTCACCAGTTCCACCGACGTGATCTTGGTGTAGTCGGTGCCGCCCGCCGCGGGTGCTGCCGCTGTCGATCCCGAAGCCGGTGCGCCGCTCGGCGCAGGCGCTGATGCGGTCGCCGCTCCGGGCGCGGGCGCCGCCGGCGGGCCGGCGGTCGGCTCATCGGCCGCCATCGAGTGCCGCGCAATGAGCAGCACCAACGACAGGCACAGCCCCGATCCCGCGATCCCTCCCAGCAGCGATCCCCTCATCTTCGAATTCTCCTCACCCGATTCATTGCAGCAACTGCACCACGGTCTGATAGCCTCCGCTCTGGGCCAGCCCCAAGGCGGTGCGGCCGTCTTCGCTTTTCGCATGCACGTCGGCACCGGCCTTGAGCAGCAGTTCCACCAGTCCGGAACGGTTGCCCGCGCTCGCTATCATCAACGCGGTCACGCCACCGCGATTGGCGGCGTTGACGTTGGCGCCATGCGCAAGCAGTTCCGTCGTCAGGTCGCGAGATCCCGCGACCGTGGCGAGCATCAGCGGCGTATAGCCGCCCTGCGCCACCGGCCGGTTCACGTCGGCGCCGGCGGCGATCAGTGCCTGCGCAGCCTTGAGCTTGTTGTTCTGCGCGGCAAGACCCAGCGGCGTGACGCCCTTGGCATCGGTGTTCTCCAGCTTCGCTCCATGCGCCAGGAGCAGGCGCACCATTTCCTCGTTGTTGGCCCAGACGGCGAACATCAGCGGCGTCCAGCCGCTGCGGTCGGTCTGTTCCGCCGCGGCGCCGTGGTTCAGTAGGTACGTGGCAATCTCGGTAAAGCCGTTGCGCACCGAGTTGATCAGCGGCGTATAACCATCCCCGTCGCGCACATCCATGCGTGCCTTGTGAGCCAGCAGGTACGCCACCCGCCCCGGATCGTTGGCGGTGATGGCGTTCTGCAGTTCCTCATCGGGATTCGCGCCCTCCGCCAGCCATTTCTTCAGCTGGGCAAGTTTCTCGGCGCGGTCGTGCGCGATCTCCTTCGCCGAGCGCTGCGGCTGCTCCACCGGCTTGTACGGACCGTGTGAGGGCAGATCGCCGGAAACGGTGCACTCCTCGCACTGGACCAGCGGCACGCCGAAATCGTCCAGGATGCGGCGAATCTGATCGCGATTGCGCTCCAGCGCGTCCTGCACCGCCGTCTTGATGTCCGGCCGGCCGCGCGGCACCG
>JAFEGC010000072.1 GCA_018240265.1 Pseudomonadota bacterium
TCTCCTTGAGCGCAGCCAGAAATACCGGCGCCGGAATTTGTGGCACCGGCGCATCCTCCAGGAGCTTGGTGCGCGTGACGATGAGTCCCTGGCCGCACGCGGCTGCCATGAGGTCTACGGTGATCTCATCACCTACACGGATGACCAGGTAATCATTCAGATCATCGTCGGCAATTTCCAGCACGGCTTTGTCCGCCAGCACTTCCAGCGATTTCTTTACCTTCGCCTGATTGGACTTGGAGCTGTCGACCAGCAGATCGATGTCCATCGTGGCGCGTATGTATCCGTGATAGTTCACGGCGAAGCCGCCCACGACCATGTACTTTGCCTCCTGATGGTTGAGGCTGCGGCAAAGCAGAAGCAGGTCTGCTAGCGTCGGGGCGCGACTCTCGCCCGGGTCAGCATTTTCAGGGTCCATTCGTCCGCTTCTTCGTAGGTTTTGAACCTGAACACACCCTTGGGTAGAAAGGGTCGGTCGCCACGCACTCGATCACATAGTTCGAAGAAGCCTTGCAGCCCAGCGAGGCCGCCTGCATAAGGCTTTCGCCGGCCGACTGTTTTCATCGGACGTTCGTTCACAGATCGCGTCCTTGGGTCAGCTGGCGTCCCCACGGGGATTCGAACCCCGGTCGCATCCGTGAAAGGGATGTGTCCTAGGCCTCTAGACGATGGGGACGGCGTACTACTGCAGCAAACTCAAACGGCAAATATTGGTGGAGCCAGACGGGATCGAACCGACGACCTCTTCCATGCCATGGAAGCGCTCTCCCAGCTGAGCTATGGCCCCTCCGAAAAGGCGCGAACCATAGCGTAAGTTACGGATTTCGTCAAGAAAATCGCCCGTTTAGGACCTGTTTTAGGAGCCTTGGGCGCCGTTCGCACCCACGACATGGGCTGCCGCGCTCGGCACCTGCAGCTCGCGGTACACCTCCAGGTGCTGGTCGATCACCCCGTCCCAGGAAAAGCGCGCGATCACGCGCTGCCGGGCTGACTGACCCAGTTTCTGAACCAGCGCCGGATCCGCCTGGAGCTGTTCGAGCGCCGCCTTGATGGCCGGCGCATCCTTCACCGGCACCAGGAGCCCGGCATTGCCCACGACCTCGGCGCAACCCGTGCCGCTGGATGTGATGATGGCGGCCCCGGCGATCATGGCCTCCAGCAGCACGATGGGAAAATTCTCCGCCTCGGAAGTAAACACGAATATCGAGGCAGTTTCATACAGGTCTTTCAGTTCCTGCGAATCGTTGTCCACGTGGCCCCAGAAGGTGGCATCCACATTCAGCTCGCGCGCCAGGTTTTTCAAGGTTTCCAGGTACGGGCCTTCGCCGACGATGTTGATGTTGAACATCCCCGGCAGCTCCGCCAGCGCGCGTAACGCGAACTGCACGCCCTTGCGCTCGAACATGCGCGTCACGATCAGCAGGTTGCGCGGATCCTTGTCGCGCGGCCTGAACTTGTTGGTGTCGATGGCATTGGGAATGACGCGCGTGCGCACCGTGAGCGCGTTCGCCTTGATCAGATCCTCGATGGACTTGCTCGGGCAGAGAATGAGGTCGGCATCCGCCACCACCTTGCGCCAGATGGGACGCAGGATTCGATGCAGCAGCTTGAAACGGTCCGGGTTGTAGCCCGGCACGTCCGAGCCATGCGCAGTGATGACGTAGGGGAGACCGGTCCAGCGCTTGAGAAAATAGGAGACGATGCCGCCCGGATAGATGAAGTGCGTGTGATTGATGGCGTAGCTGCGGCCGCGCACGCGCTTCAACGCATAAAAGGGCGCGAGGACGGCGTAGGGAATCATTTCCGGAAACGAGCAAGTGGACATGCGAAAGCGGATGCCCGGCACGCGCCGGATGTCCACGCCATTCAAGCTCTCGCGCCGAGGCAGGCCGCTGAACGCCATGGTCACAAGATCCACCTCGTGCCCGCGCTCGGCCAGGCGCGAAGCCAGGCCATACACCACCTTGGCGCCGCCGCCGCCCAGCGGCGGATATTCGTAGGAGGTTTTCAGTATTCGCAGGCGCTGCTCCGCAGGCACCAGAGTCGGCGCAGCCGATGCGGCGCCTGCCACGGCCTGTGCCACCGCCGCCCGGCCCGGCATGCCGCGCGCGAGGGCGGAGCCGCGACCCAGCACGCGCGCGTAGACCTGGTTGAACTGCTCCACGGTGCGATCCCAGTCGAAGCGTTCCAACGCCCGCACCCGGCCCGCCTTGCCCATGCGTTCGCGCAGAGCCGGGTCCGCCAGGAGCTTGTCCATGGCCGCCGCCAGCGCGCCGGCATCGCCCTTGGGCACCACGAAGCCGGTCACGCCGTCGGCCACCACCTCGGGCAGGCCGCCCGCGTCGGTGGCCACCACCGGGATCTCGCAACCCATGGCTTCGGCGGCCGGAATGCCGAAGCCTTCTTCCAGCGAAGGTATGACCGATAGCACACTGCCGCGGAAATACTGCGGCAGATCCTTGTTGGCGGTCCAGCCCAGAAAGGTGGTGCACTCGGCCACGCCCAGGTTGCGCGCCAACTTTTCCAGCTCCGGGCGCTCGAAACCATCGCCGGCGATCATCAGACTGATGTCCGGATGGCGGGGTTTCAACTTGGCCACCGCTTCGATCAGGAAGCGGATGCCCTTGCGCGGAAACAGCTGACGGCAGGCAAACACCATGTGCTGCCCGAAAGATTTGGTCTGCGGTTCGGCCGCCGCGGCAGGACTGAAGCGGCGCAGATCGGCACCGTTCATCACCACGCTGATCGAGGACTCGGCGGCGCCTGCGTTCAAAGCGTGATGCTTGCAGTCCTCGCTGATCGCGGTCAACGCAGAGGCGGCCCGCAGGGTGTGCTTGAGCACCGGCCGCACGTACCAGCGCGTGGGAAAGTCGTACCCTTCTGCCGCGTTCACGTACACATCGCCCCCATGCAGCGTGATCACCGAGGGAATGCCGAGACGCCGCGCGGCCGCCACCAGCGCAGGGCCCGTGGGAATGGCCCAGTGGCCATGCACGATCTGCGCGCCGAAGCGGCGGCCCTCGCGTACCGAGGCGCAATACTGGGCGGTCAGATAGCGCGCCATGATCACCAGGCGATTGAGCTTGGCCCAGGCGGTCACCTTGCTCTGCGCGACCCGTCCGTAGGTGAGGTCCTCGGGCAACTCGAAGGGGAAGCGCACCACTTCCACGCCATCGAAAGTCTCACGCTCTGGAACGCCAGGCCGGCCCGGCGTCACCACGCATACCTGGTGGCCGTGGCGGATCAGATGGCGGTTGATGTCATGGACGTAAATGGCCTGGGTATCGTCGGCATAGGACGGATACCAGTACGTTGGACACAGAATACGAAGCGGTGCCGTCATGCGCCGGCCCTGCCCTGCTGTGACTCGGGACCCGCGAAGGGGTAACTCGCGAGCACCCGGCCGACCTGCGCCTCGCGCTCGGCCTGCGTCCAGCCCAGCTCCTCGGCGGCAATGCGCGCGCAGGCCTGCAGGCACTGGGCTTCGGGCGGCGCACCGGTTCCCAGATCGAGCCGACGCAGCACGATGTCAGCCAGGGAATGAGTCATTTCGTGGCGTGCGGCAAAGCGCACCTCGGCTTCCAGCACGGCACATCCCGGTAACAGTTCATGTTCCTCATCGACGCCGGCGACGTCGGCCCACAGGGTACCAAAGGTATCGGCCAGATGTGTGACCGCGGCGGCCGGAACCGCCCCTAGCGCGGACCGCGCCGCGCCGTACAGTTGAGCGCGGCTGGGAAAATCCCCGCCCTGCACGCGCAGCTGCCGCGTGCGGCAGGGGCGCGGCGCCTCGCCCAGCATGGTAAGCGCCAGATCCACCGCATGCTCCGCGAGCAGCCGGCCCATGGTCCAGCGCACGCTCATGCCGCTCAGCACGCCGCGCGGCCCGCCGGCCGCACCGTGATTCACCAGCACCGAGCGCTTGCCGAAACTCAGGTGCTCGCTCTGCGGATCGTTCTCCCCGAACGGCAGGAGTCCGGCGTTCACCACGGCGATGTCCTCGCGCCTGACGCGCAGCGCCGGGCAGGCATCATTGATCTCCTCGAGGAACGCGCCGACCTCCTGCTCGCTCACGCGCAGCTTGAGCGGATCTTCCTGGTAGACGCGGCTGTGCACACCGATGAGCGTGTAACCGCGCCACGGCGCCATGAACAGATGCCGGTTGCCGCGTGACAGCCAGGCGTCCGGATCCTTGTAGCGCGTCTGAACACCGATGCCCATGTCCGGCAACAACTTGCGATTCACCACCACGGCCATGTCGCGCGACAGCGGCACATTCAGCGGTGCAAGTCCCGCTTTTTGCGCGAAGGCCGGCGCGTATGGACCACTGAGGTTCGCCACCAGCCGAGCGCGAATATCGAAGCTCTCCCCGCTCAATTCGTCCCGCGCGACCACGCCCTCGGCGACGCCATCGCGCAGCAGTAACTGCTGGGCGCTGACGTAGTTGAGCGCGAGTGCCGAGGCCGCCTCCGCCGAACGCACCACCGCGTACACCGCGCGCGGCGGGTTCAGGATCTGGCCGTCGTAAAACACCCCGGCGCCGGTGAGACCATCGGCATCGAAGGCCGGGAAACGGTCCAGAAATTCGCGTTTGGACAGAATGAAAGGCGCCAGGATGTGCTGCTCTGGGTCTTCGATCCCCTTGTTGCGGCTGGCGGTGAAAATATTCAGCAGCGTGAACGCGGCCCGCAACGGCAGCTTGCCGCGCATGCCGACTCCGAAGGTGGGCAGCGCGAACGGTAGCGGTCGGGTCAAGTGCGGCGCCATGCTTAAGAATGCCGTACGCTCGGCGCAAGACTCGCGCAGGCGGGTGATGTCCAGGTGCTGCAGATAGCGAATGCCGCCATGTAAAACTTTCAGCGAATGGGCGGAGGTGCTGCCGCCGAAGTCGGCGCGCTCGATGAGCGCCACCTTGAGACCGCGCAGCGCCGCGTCCCATGCCGTGCAGGCCCCGCCGATGCCGCCGCCGATGACGATGAGGTCGAATCGTTCCGAATTCAGTGTGCGCAACTTTCGCGCACGCTCCTGGGCTGGCGCGATCGCTCGCGTCCGATCGCGTTGCGTTTGGGACATCGGCGCAAGGATAGGAAATCGACTCCAGCGGCGCAAGGAACGCGCATCCGTTTTTCAGGACGGGAGCCGGCGGCGCGAGGCGCGGACTGGGAAGCGTGCATGGCTCACACACCGCGCCGCACTAGGTCAAATGCGCGCATCGGCGTTGTTCGCCCCGCGGGCATGGTCGCCGGCCATGGCCAGCCGGTTTGGTATGATTTGCGCATGCAACCGGGCCACGACAAGCTGTTTTCCTTCCGCTGGGATATCGACCACCGTGCCTGCATCACCGACGGTCTGCCGCGCATCATGCGAGTTTGCGAGGAATTCGGCGTCAAGAACACGTTTTTCATCAACATGGGCCGTTCCACCAACTTGAAGGAGTGGCTGAGCAAGGGCGGGCTCAAGGGTTCCAAGGCCAAGCTCAAGGACATGGAAGCGATCCACCTGATCAAGAAAATCGGCTGGCCGCGTTTCATCCTGGAGACGGCGCTGTCGCGCCCGGTGGGTCGCTCGCTGGTCGGAAGCCTGGAAAAACTGGTGCGCGCCGGCCACGAACTGGGGCAGCACGGCGGCTCGGACCACGTGGTGTGGAGCCGGCGGTTCTTCGAACTGCCCGAAGAGGTGATCGCGCAGGACGTGGAACAATCCCTCGCGGAAATCTCGCGCCTGTTCGGCACGCCGGCGGGCTTCACCTCACCGGGATTCAAATCGGACGAGCGCATCACGCGCATCGTCGCGCGACTCAAGTACCGCTACGACGGCGATGCCATCGGCGGTGAGCCGCATCATCCCTCGTTCGGACAGACTCACGCGCGGCATTGGCGCATTCCGGTGACGCTGTGCGGCCCGCGTACCGTGCCGCTGCTGGAGTGGCATGGAGCGCGCAACACGCCGCCCTCCGACATCATCGCCGACCTCCGGCAACGCCTGGACCAGAGCGACTGGGTGGTGTTGTACGGCCATCCCTGCTACGAAGGCGTGAAGGACGATCTGCTGCGCGAGGTGTTCCGCGCCGTGACCGACCGCGGCTTTCGATTCGTCACCCACGAGCAGATGGCCGAGCGACTCTACGCCTGGCCCGCGTCTTCGGGCGCCCCGTTCAGCGCTCCTAGCACGGGCCAGGCCACGCTCAGCAACGCCACGAACATCACCAGCGACAGCAGCGGCAGCGGCACCATTGGCCGATGCAGCAGAAACGGCGCATAGGCGAAGAAGGAAGCAAAGCCGGCCGCGACCGGGACGTGATATCGACGCGGAAAATACCAGGCATAGGCGATCGCCAGCACATCAGCCGGGAAAAAAAACCGGTCATGCATCTTGGGCAGGAAGAACGGTGTCATGATCAGCGACAGCAGACATAGTTCCAGGATCAGCGGTGGCGTCAACGCGGCGCGGCTTTTCCACACCCGCCAGACGAAGTAGCAGCCGATGGCCGTCATCAGAGCAAGCCCCGCCGGTACCAGCAGTTCGTATTGGCTTTGCGGCAACCAGGCATACAGCGAGGGCGCGTTCTTGGTCAGTTGGTGATAGGTGACGCTCTGCGTCAAATACACGCTGGCCAGTTCCGCCGCCGGCCTGCCGGCCAGCCACGCCGGCACCATGGCAAGCGCATACACCACCGGCACCAGGAGCGGCGCCCACGACGGAATCACCCGGCGCAACCACAGGGCGCACAGCGCCGGCGCCATGAACATGGTCTGAAACTTGATCGACAGCCCCAGTCCGAACGCCACCATGGCCCAGGCGCCGTGGCCGGTCATGAGCGCGTACACGCAGGCGAGCAGCATGGCCGCGTAGATGCTGTCGGCCTGGCCCCACAGACTGCTGTTGGCCAGCACCGTGGGCGCGAGCAGCACCGCGACGGCCGCGAACAGCGGTAACCGACCACCCGGAGAACGCAACGACACCAACCGGAACACGAAGAAGGCGCACACGAAGTCGAACAGGATGGAGGGAATCTTGATCGCGATCACCGGGGAGATCGCAGGAAACACCCGCGATACGCCCCACAGCAGGTACAGGTAGGGCGGCGTGTAGTTGGAGACGGCCGTTCCCGCGGCAGCGAAGCCATGCTGCTGCACGGCCGCGTACCACTGGCTGGTGTAGTTCACGTAGTCGCTGGTGAGGTACTCGCGCATGGCAAAGCGCACGCCGATGGCGAACACCACCGCCAGTGCGAACACGAACCAGTCGGTCAAGCCGCGACGATAATCGCCGCGCGTCTGGATCGCCTGAGCCTGCGTCAAGTTCATCGCCCGAACAGAATGGTGATGTGCGAGGGACTGTCGGTGCGCGGCCGGCTGATTTCCCAGAATGCGCCGGCCACGATGGCGGTTACCACCGCGCCTCCCACGATGCTCGCCATGCGGGCCCGGCTCCAGCCGACCCCCGCCACCACCAGGCCGCACAATACGGCGAAACCCAGACACAGCAGGTGGAACAGGCGCGGACTGAGTCCCGACTCGTGCATGACTTTCAGGTATCGCGCCTGAGCCGGCAACTGGTCGATGAAATTCGCCGTGAGGATATCGGCCTTGCCGTCGCCGTTCACGTCGCGCACCAGCAGCGAGAACGGATTACCGCCCGCCTCCACGTCCTGGCGCGGCGCGAAACGTTCCTGGCCCAGGTTCAGGTACACGCTGATCGTGCTGCCCTCATAGGTGCAGCAGTTCGGATACGTGGTGTTGGTGGCGATGATGTCCGGTCGGCCATCGCCGTTGACGTCCGCGATGGCCACCGATTTGGGCAGCGAATTGGCCGGCAAATCCTGGCGGCGCACGAAGCGGCCATCGCCGGTGCCGAACAGCACGGTGATCTGATTTGCACGGTCGTCCGCGGTCACGAGATCCAGAATGCCATCGCCGTTCAGATCCCCGGCGCGAATCGCATGCGGCGCCTTGGCCGTGGCGAAGGTGAGCGGTTCCTTGAACGTGCCATCGCCATTGCTGAGCAGGATGCCCACCGTGCTGTCGGCACGATTGGCGTAGGCCAGATCGGGAATGCCATCGCCATTGAAATCGCCCACCACCAGCGCCGCCGGCTCGCCTCCGGGATGCAGATCCAGCCGTGGCTTGAACGTGCCATCGCCGTTGCCGAAGAACACGCTGGCGAAATAGGGCTTGCCGTGACAGGCCACCGCCACGTCATCGTTGCCGTCGCGATTGAAATCCGCCACCGCGACCTCATGATCGCCGTTGCAAGCGGGGTACGACACCTTCGGCTTGAAGGTGCCGTCGCCGTTGCCGAGCAATACGCTGATGGTCTTGCTGTCCTGGTCGGCAGTGACGATGTCGCGCTTGCCGTCATGATTGAAATCAGCGGTCACCGCGAACTTGGGCGCCTTGCCCACCGGCCAGTACACCGGCGCGTCGAACGTGCCATCCCCGTGACCCTTGAACACGGCCACGCTGTCGGCGCCCGCCGCCGCCACGATCAGATCCGGTTTGCCATCGCCATCCACGTCATCCATCACTACCGAATGCGCACGCGGCCGCACATCGAGTGTGACACGCGGCGCCAATGCCAGCGGCTTGAGATCACCGGCAGCTGCCTCGACCCCGCCGGCGCCAGGCTTGGGATCGCCTGGGGGCGCCTGCGCTCGGAGCGGAATCGAGGCCAGCGACAGCGCGCCGGCCAGAAGCGCAGCGTACGCGGTGGGGGATCGGGTTCGAAAAGTCATGGTCATCGCACTGGTTCTCCATCGGACCGCCGCACGGGCGTCTCGCCGGGTTCGAGCCGTTCGACCCGTTCGATCAGGTAGCGCGGCCGGCCCTTGGTCTCCGCGTAAGTCTTGGCGACGTATTCGCCGAGAATGCCGATGCACAACAGCTGCACCCCGCCGAGCAGGTAAATGGGCACGGTGGTCGAGGCCCAGCCCGGTAGTGCGCGATCGGTGAACAGACGCACGCACAGCACCCACACCACCATGACCAGACTGAACACGCAGACGATGCCACCCAGCCCGGCGATCAACCGCAGCGGCACGGGGCTGAAGGAGGTGATACCGTCGAGGGCCAGCTTGATCATCTTGCGCAGCGGATACTTGGACTCCCCCGCCACCCGCTCACGGCGGTCGTAGTACACGCTGGTGGAACGGAAACCGAGCTGCGGAATGATGCCGCGCAGGAACAGGTTGACCTCGGCATGCTGGCCCAGCGCCGCGATGGAACGCCGGCCCATGAGCCGGAAGTCGGCGTGGTTCGGGATGATGTCCACGCCCATGAAGCGCAGCAGCGCGTAGTAGCGCAGCGCCGTCCAGCGTTTGAACACGGTGTCGGTATCCCGCGCCTGACGCACGCCGTAGACGATCTCGTAGCCACTCGCGTGGGCATCCACCATTTTTTCGATCACCGCCAGATCGTCCTGCAAATCGGCGTCGATGGAAATCACCGCATCGCCGTCCGCACTGAGCAGACCCGCCAGCAGCGCATTCTGGTGGCCGCGGTTGCGCGACAGCTTCACCCCGACGAACAGCGGCGAGCGCTGCGTCAGGGTCTCGATCACCGGCCAGGTGTCATCGCGGCTGCCGTCGTCGATGAACCAGATATTGCTGTCGGCGGAAATCTTGCCGCGCGCCATCAGATCCCTCATCAGCGGCTCCAGCGCCGCCACCGTGTGCGGCAGCGCCTCCTGCTCGTTGTAACAGGGAATGACCAGACTCAGTCTCATTTGGCTTCCCGGGACATGGCCGAGGCCGGACCGCCGGCAAAGGACCACAGCGAGTTCACCGTGAACGTCCAGGCCAGCACCAGCGCCGTGGTAATGACCTGCGACAGCAGGTAAGGCAGCGCCAGACGATGCACCAGTACCGACATGAGCAGCGAATTGAGCGCAAGGCCCACGGCGGCGGTGATGGCGAAACGGGTGGCAGCCACGTGATGCGGATTGTCACTGCGGAAAGTGAAGTGATAATTCAGCCAATAGTTGACCACCGCGCCCAGCACGAAACCCAGGCAGGATCCGCTGACCGCGCCGATGCCGAGCACTTCCACGCACAGGATGAGCACCGCGTACTGCACCGCCGTGGCCACGGCGCCGACGCCGGCGAACTTCACGAAGCGGGACGGCCAATGCGGGCTCATCGCGAGACGACTTTGCGCGCATGCTTCAGATAGTCGATGATTTTCGCGCGCGTGTCCGCGGCCGGCACACCGCCGAACTCCATGGCCGTCCCCGGCACCGCAACTTGCGGGTTTTCGATGAACTTGTTCAACTGCTCCTCGGTCCACTCCCCGCCACGCGCACGCATGGCGGCCGAATAGTCGGAGTATCCATCGGCCGAGCCCGGCTTGCGGCCGATGACGCCCCACAGATCCGGACCGA
>JAFEGC010000073.1 GCA_018240265.1 Pseudomonadota bacterium
GTGGCCACGGCGGAAATCCGCTACGGTGACAATGACCGGTTGGCGGCGCGGGTGGCGCAGATGTGCGGCGCCGACTGCCTGGTGCTGCTGTCGGACATCGATGGCCTGTATACGGCCAATCCGGCACAGAACCCGCAGGCCGAGTTCATCGCCAAGGTGTTGGAGATCACCCCTGAGATCGAGGCCATGGCCGGCGGTTCGGGGAGCGGGATGGGTTCGGGCGGCATGCAGACCAAGATTGCCGCCGCGCGCATCGCAGTGGGCGCCGGCTGTCATATGTGCATCGCCAAGGGCGCGCATCCGCATCCCCTGAAGGCCATCGAGGACGGCGGGCGCTGCACCTGGTTCCTGCCCTCCGCCACTCCCCTGGCCATGCGCAAACAATGGATCGCCGGGACGCTGCGTCCCGCCGGCGCCATCGGCGTGGATGCCGGAGCGGTGTCGGCACTGATGGGCGGCAAGAGCCTGCTGCCCGCCGGTGTCACTGGCACCGCCGGCCGCTTCGAGCGCGGCGATACCATCAGCGTGCTGGCGCCGGATGGCACCGAGATCGCGCGCGGCATCAGTGCCTATTCGGACGCCGATGCCGCCCGCATCATGGGTCGAAAGAGCTTGGAAATCGAGGCATTGCTCGGCTTTCGCGGCCGCGATGAAATGATCCATCGCGATGATCTGGTGTTGCTGAGGTTGCTGCCATGAACGTCCGACCCCACCAGGAAATCGAGATCACACTGCGCTCCATGGGCGAGCGCGCGCGCGCAGCCTCGCGAGTGCTGGCGCATGCCTCGCCCGCGCAGAAAAACCGTGCGTTGCATGCGGCCGCCGCGGCGATCCGCGCGAGCGAGGCCGAGATCCTGGCGGCGAACGCGCGGGATATGGCCGCGGCCGGCGCCGCCGGCCTGTCCGCGGCGATGCTCGACCGCCTGCAGCTCGACCCCGGCCGTGTGCAGGCGATGGCGGCGGGGATCGAGGTCATCGCCGCGCTGCCCGATCCGGTGGGGGCGGTGCTGGCGGAATGGACGCGGCCCAACGGCCTGCGCATCCAGCGCGTGCGCGTGCCGCTGGGCGTGATCGGCATCATTTACGAAAGCCGCCCCAACGTCACCGCCGATGCCGGTGCACTGTGTCTGAAGTCCGGCAATGCCGTGATCCTGCGCGGCGGCTCGGAAAGCCTGGCCTCCAGCCGCGCCATTCTCGCCAGCCTTGCGCGCGGGCTAACCGAGGCGGGGCTGCCGGCGGATTGCATCCAGATGGTACCCACCGCCGATCGCGCCGCCGTGGGCGTCATGCTGGCCGGCATGCGTGAGTTCATCGACGTCATCGTGCCGCGCGGCGGCAAGAGTCTGGTGGCGCGCGTGCAGCAGGAGGCACGTGTGCCGGTCATCGGTCATCTCGAAGGCAACTGCCACGTGTTCGTGCAAAGAGACGCCGACTTGGACATGGCGAGGCGGATCGTGCTCAACGCCAAACTACGCCGCACCGGCATCTGCGGCGCGGCGGAAACGCTGCTGGTGGATCGTGCCGGCGCGCCGCGCCTGCTTGCGCCGCTGGTGCAGTCGTTGCTGGAAGCCGGCTGCGAGGTGCGCGGCGATCCAGCCACGCAGGCCGCGGATGCGCGCGTCAAACCGGCGACCGAGCAGGATTGGTACACCGAGTACCTGGATGCCATCATCGCCGTGAAAGTGGTGGAGGGCGTGGACGGGGCCGTCGCGCACATCGAACGCTACGGTTCGCATCACACCGAGGCCATCGTTACCGCGGACCCGGCGGTCGCCGAGCGATTCTTGAGTGCGGTGGACAGCGCCATCGTGCTGCACAACGCCTCCACGCAGTTCGCCGACGGCGGCGAATTCGGCATGGGCGCCGAGATCGGCATCAGCACCGACAAGTTCCATGCGCGCGGGCCGGTGGGCGTGGAGCAGCTCTGCAGCTACCAGTACCGCGTGCACGGCGCGGGGCAGGTGCGTTAAAGACCCTTCAAAGCATGTCTTCCCAGCGTCGGCTCAGGCGTAGCGCGGAGGTGATGATGCCCACCATGCTGTAGACCTGCGGGAAGTTTCCCCATTGCTCGCCGCTGGCGGGGTCGATGTCCTCGGACAAAAGGCCCACGCCGTTGCACCGCGTGAGCAGGCGTTCGAAATGCCGGCGCGCCTCCTCCTGCCGGCCCACCGCCGCCAGTGCGTTCACGTACCAGAACGAACACATGGTGAAGGTGTTGGCCGGCACGCCGAAGTCGTCGGCATGGCGATAGCGAAACACCAAGTCCTCGCGCACCAGTTCGCGCTCGATGGCGTTGAGGGTGGACAGGAAGCGCGGATCCTCGGCGGGTATGAATCCCAGTTCCGGCAGCAGCAGGGCCGTGGCGTCCAGATCCCGGCTGTCGTAGGCGGCGACGAACGCGCCGCGCTCATTGCTCCAGCCGCGCGCGAGGATCCGCTCGCGCATGGCATCCGCGCGCGTGCGCCAGCGCTGCGCGTTGTCGCTGAGAGCAAGGTGCGAGGCGATGCGCGCCAGGCGATCCGCCGCCGCCCAGCACATCACCGCGGAGAAGGTGTGCACGCGCTCATTGCCACGAAATTCCCACGGACCGGCATCGGGCTTTTCGAAGAAGGCCAGGGCTGCTTCGCCCAGCGGTTCCAGGCGATGGAACTGCGCCGCGGAGGCCGGAGCCGCGAGCCGCCGGTCGAAGAACAGCTGCCGCGCTGCCAGCACGATGGCGCCGTAGATGTCGTACTGGCGCTGCTCGTAGGCGAGGTTCCCGACGCGCACCGGGCCCATGCCGCGAAAGCCTTCCAGCGCCGGCGCGATGTTTTCCTGCAGCTGCTTTTCGCCGGCGATGCCATACAGCGGCTGCAGCTCGGCCGCGGGCTGCTCGGCCACGGTCTGATCCAGATAGCGCAGGAAGGCTTCCATGGTGCGCGTTGCACCCAGGCGGTTCAGCGCCTGCACCACGAAGAAGCTGTCGCGTAACCAGCAGAAGCGGTAGTCCCAGTTGCGCTGGCTGCCGCGGATTTCCGGAATGGACGTGGTCAGCGCGGCCAGCACCGCGCCCGTGTCCTCGTAGGTGCATAGCTTCAAGGTGATGGCCGCGCGGATCACCGCGTCCTGCCAGTCGAAGGGCACCGCGAGGCTCCGGATCCATTCCTGCCAGTATTCGCGCGTGCGTTCCAGCCAGTTGCGGGCCAGCGACAGCGGCGATTCCTCGATGGTCTCGTCGGCGGCGATGATGCAGGCCAGCGCGCTGTCCAGCACCATCGATCCCTCATCCCTCAGCGCCGACAGCGAGGCGGTGGTGGTGAGCCGATAGCGCTGCTCGAGATGCTCGAAGGTCACGTGGTGGGTGCCGACGAAGCGCTGCGGGAATTGCGCGCCGTAATGCGCTCGCGGCTTGAAGCGCAGGCGCACCACCGGCCGTCCCTCCAGCGGCTCGATCAGACGCACGAAGGCCATGGGCCGGTGCATGCGGCCGCGCTGGCGGAAGCGCGGCGCGAAATCGGTGATGCGCAGGGCGCCGCCTGAGGTGTCGGTCAACTCGGTTTCGAGAATGGCGGTGTTGCGCACGTAGCGCTGCGTGGATGACGCGAGGTCCTTCAAGTCCACGGCGAACACGCCGTCGGCGCTGGCACCGAGGTCCTTGCGCAGCAGCGCACACAGCACCGGATCCCCGTCGGGCCGCGGCAGGCAGGCCCACACCATGCGCCCCAGTTCGTCGATCAGCGCCGCCACCTGGCAGTTGCCGACGACGGCCAGTTCCAGGTTGCCCCTCATGAGGCGCAGCTCTCGGTGACCAGCTCCCCGAGCCAGGCGCGGGTGGCAGCCGGATCGGCCAAGCGCCACTGCGCATCGACCCGCTCGCCCACGGCCACCGACAGTCCGCCGCGCGCCTCCACCAGTCGAAAGCCGTCGAGATCGGTGATATCGTCGCCCAGAAACACCGGCGTGCGTTGCGCGAACACCGGCTGCTCCAGAAAGGTGGCGATGGCGTCGGCCTTGGTGAAACGCCGTGGTTTCACCTCGATCACCAGGTTGCCCTCGATCAGGTGCACGCCGTCATCCATGCCGCCGAGCAGCGCGGCGATCTCCCGCAGGAGCGGCGCGCGCGCCTCGGGGCGGGTGCGGTAATGGACCGCCACGGCGATGCGCTTGTCCTCGATCTCGATGCCGGGGTGGCGCGTCGCGATGTCGTGCAGGCCCGCGCGCAGCGCATTGAGCGTTGGGTCGGCAGCGGAGTGCGGCGCCGGCTGATCCACCTGCTCGCGCCGCTCACCGCCGTGTACCCCGGCCGCGCGTAGCCGCAGCGGGAAGAAAATGGCATCAAGATCGGCGATCGGCCGGCCGCTGATCAGCGCCACGGCGCCCTGTAGTCTGTGCTCGATTCTTTGCAGCAGGTCAACGAGCGCGCGCGGCGCCCGGGTCTGCGACGGATGAGGCGAGAATTCGATGAGGGTACCGTCCACATCGAGGAACAAGCCGGGTGATGCCGGCAACGGAACAGGTAGTTTCATTTTTGTCCCGGACGTTAGCCCGTGCTGCATGGCGTTAGAAGTATTCATGACGTAGGACGATGCCGCATGTACCTGTAAGATGATACCGGACGGGCCGTGCCGGATTGAACTCGTAGAATGAACCATGTTCAGGACCCTACTCACGCGTTTCGTGCTGCCGGTGATACTGGGTTCGGTAGTGGTGAGCTTTTTCGCATTGCCCTACATCGACCGGTTACTGGCGGAATGGTTTCGGTCGGACCTGGAACTGCGCGCGCAGTTGGTCATGCAGTCCATCGACGAGCCGGTGGCGGAGTTGATCGCGCGCAAGGACCAGACCCGGCTCCGTGCCTATCTCACCAAGATCACCGCCGACCAACGGTTGCTCGCTGTCCAGGTCTGCCGCCCTGACGGCACGCTGATCACGCAGACGGAGCGCATGCCGCCATCCCTGACCTGCGATGCGCTGCCGGAAATGGGCCGTGAACACCAGATTGTGCAGCTGGCGCAGGGTTCGGTGCAGCTCGCGGACTTCGACTCCGCCGCCAAGGGTGTGCCGTTCCGGGTACGCATGGTGCACGACCTGAGCTTCGTCGACCGGCGCCAGCGCTCGGCGCGCGATTTCCTGCTTACCTTCCTCGGTATCGGCGCGGTGTTGCTTGCCCTGCTGGTGGTGATGGCGGCCTGGTGGCAGCTGCGCCGATGGGTGGATGTACTGGTGGGCGACATTCGCGGGCTGCGCTTTCGCGACGATGCACGCTCGCCGCTGTCCTCCATGCCGGTGCTGTCGCAGGTGCGCCGGGTGCTGCGCGAGGTGGAGGCCAGCCAGCGCCTGGAAATCGATTTTCGCGAGAACTGGACGCCGCAGGCGCTGCAGAAGGTCGTGCAGGATTATCTACGAGCTCCGCAGGTCATGGTGGTGTCGAACCGCGAGCCTTACATCCACCAGTTCGATGCCAGCCACGAGACGGTGGTGCAGGTGCCGGCCAGCGGCATGGTGACGGCGCTGGAGCCGGTGGTGCGCGCCTGTGCCGGCACCTGGATCGCGCATGGGAGCGGTGCTGCCGACCGCGAGGCGGTAGATCGCAACGATCACGTCAAGGTGCCGCCGCAGGCGCCGGAATACACGTTGCGCCGCGTCTGGCTCACGCCGCAGCAGGAGCAGGGCTATTACTACGGCTTCTCCAACGAGGGTCTTTGGCCGCTGTGCCACTTGGCCTATGTGCGCCCGGCGTTCCGCGACCAGGACTGGCGCGCCTATGGCGAGGTCAACGCACGGTTCGCGCAGGTGGTGGCGCAGGAGGCGGTGAACGCCGATCCGGTGGTCCTGATTCAGGATTTCCACCTGGCGCTGCTGCCGCGGTTGATCCGCGCGCGGGTGCCGCGCGCCACCATTGCGCTGTTCTGGCACATCCCCTGGCCCAACGCCGAGACCTTCGGCGTATGTCCATGGAAGCGCGAGCTGCTGCTGCACCTGCTCGATGCCGACATCCTGGGTTTCCACACCCTGTATCACTGCCAGAATTTCCTGGCCACGGTGGATCGCTTCGTCGAATGCCAGATCGACCACGAGCAGATGACGGTCACGCTGCGCGGACATGTGTGCCGCGTCGCGGCCTATCCCATATCCATCGAATGGCCGCCGCGCTGGTTGAAGCAGCAGGCGGATGTTGCCGTCGCGCGCGCCAAGGTGCGACGGGAATTCCAGATCGGCGAGGGCGTGGCGATCGGGCTGGGTGTGGAGCGCTGGGATTTCACCAAGGGGATCGTCGAGCGCTTCCATGCGCTGGAGGCGCTGTTCGATCAACATCCGAAGCTGATTGGCCGGGTGACGCTGCTGCAGGTGGCGGCGCCTTCGCGCAGCCAACTGCCGGCCTACCAGGCGCTGCAGGATCAGACCCTGGCCGAAGCGGCGCGCATCAACCACAAGTTCGCGCGCCAGGACTGGAAGCCGGTGGTGCTGATCGGCGAGCACCAGGACCCGCAGCGTGTGTTCGAGCTGTATCGCGCCGCGGACTTCTGCCTGGTCAACAGCCTGCACGATGGCATGAATCTGGTGGCCAAGGAATTTGTCGCCGCGCGCGACGACGAGGACGGCGTGCTGATCCTGTCCACCTTTGCCGGCGCTTCGCGCGAGCTGATCGAGGCGCTGCTGGTCAATCCCTTCGATGTCAGCGAGACCGCCGCCGCCATCGAGATGGCGCTGAGCATGCAGCGCGAGGAGCGTCGCGAGCGCATGCGCCTGATGCGGCGCACGGTCAAGGAGAACAATGTCTACCGCTGGGCGGGGCGGCTGCTCATGGACCTGGCGCGGGTACGCCAGCGCCAGGCCCTGTCTGCGCCGGCGGGACGGCTGAACATGCGGCGCGCATCCTAAGCACGCTGCGCGAATTCACGCAGGCGGCGGCCGGCCTCGCGCAGCGTCTCGTCGCGCTTGGCGATGCATAGGCGCACCAGGTGCATGGACGGCGCCTGGGCATAGAACACCGACAGCGGGATGGCGGCCACCTTGGCCTCGCGCAGCAGCCGGTCGCAGAAATGCAGGTCATCGCCGCGGTCGAGATCGGCATAGTCGATGAGCTGGAAGTAGCTGCCCTGCGGGCGGTGCACGCCGAAACCTGAGCCCGCCAGCTCCGCTGACAGCAGGTCGCGCTTGGCCTGGAAAAACCCGGCCAGGCCCATCCAAGCCTGCGGCGCGCGCGCGAGATAACGCGCGATGGCTTCCTGGAGGGGAGCTGCGATGCTGAACGTGTTGAACTGGTGCACCTTGCGCAGCTCCGCGGTCAAGGACGGCGGCGCCACGCAGTAGCCGGTGCGCCAGCCGGTGGCATGCAGGGTCTTGCCGAACGAATACACCGCGAAACTCCGTTCACGCAGCTCTGAATGTGCGAGCACGCTGGCGTGCGGCTCGCCGTCGTACACCACGTGCTCGTACACCTCGTCGGACAGCACCGAGATCGGCCGATCGCGAATCAGCTCGGCCAGCCGGTCCAGATCTTCGCGCCGCGCGATGGTGCAGGAGGGGTTCTGCGGTGAATTGATGATGATGAGCCGCGTGCGTTCGGATAGCGCGCCGCGCACCCGGTCCCAGTCGTAAGCGAAGGCCGGCGGCTGCATCGGGATGCGGATGCAGCGTCCGCCCGCCAGCCGCACGGCGGGCTCGTAGGAGTCGTAGGCCGGGTCGAAGATCACCGCTTCCTCACCCGGGCCGATCACGCACTGGATGGCATCGAACAGGCCTTCCGTGGCCCCGCAGGTGATGGTGATTTCCCGCAGCGGGTCCACCTCGCAGCCGTAGCAGCGTTCGAGCTTGATCGCGATCTGCTCGCGCAGCACGCGCGAACCTTCCATGGGCGCGTATTGATTGTGGCCCTCGCGCACCGCCTCGCCGATCAGCTCCGCCAGCAGAGCATCCACCGGATAGTCCGGAAAGCCCTGGCCGATGTTGAGCGCGCCTTCCTCCAGCGCGCGGCGCGACATGATGGTGAAAATGGTCGTGCCGATGTCCGGCAGCTTGCTCGAAAATCGCATCAGTGGGAATGCAGATGGCGCGGCGCGGCGGCGCAGTGCTCGCAGTTCACCCAGCCGGAGTCACCGTCCCGGTAGTATTCCTTCTTCCAGATGGGCACACGGTGCTTGACCTCGTCGATGATGAAGCGGCAGGCCTCGAACGCCTCCCCACGGTGCTCGGCACTGACGCCCACCCACACCGCCAGCTCACCGAGATCCAGCGAGCCCACGCGATGAATGCAATGCGCATGGCGGATGGGAAAGCGCCGCAACGCCGCCTCCACGATGCGTGCGCCTTCCTTGAGCGCCAGCTGCTCGAAGGCCTCGTATTCCAGGCGCAGCACCTGCCGGCCTTCGTTGAACTCGCGCACCCAGCCTTCGAAACTCACGTAGCCCCCGGCGGCGGGGTCGCGCAGCAGCTCATCGCGCGCCGCTGCGGTGTCGATGGGCTGCTGGCTGAAAGCGAACGCCAACGGCATCAGCCGCCCGCCACGGGAGGAATGAACACCACCGTATCGCCGGCGGCAAGTGCCTGATCCCAGGCGCCGAACTCACCATTGATGGCTACCTTGAGCTGCCCGGGGGCGAGCGAAAAGGCGTGCCGCTCCTTAAGTTCGGCGAACAGCACCGCCGGGGTCGTGGCCCGGGTGTCCACTTCTTCCTGCGAACGCTGCGCCTGCTCGCGCAGCAGCGCGAAATACTGGACATGGATTTTCATGACGCGCCGGTTCCGGGCAGTTCCGCCGCGGCGGCCGCGTATTCCTGCGGCGTGTTGATGTTGTCCAGCGCATGCGCCTCCGGCAGTTCCAGCGTGGGCACCTCGTGGCGCGTGAGGAATTTGCGCGGGCATCGCCCCCCCTGCTCCTGGTAGCTGGCGAGGAGCGGCGCGGCGGCGGGCTCCCAAATGGCGCAGAGCGGTTCGGGCAGGCCATCGTGCGCGCTGCGATAGACCGTGGCCAGCCGGCGCGGATCGCGCCGCGCGACCAGATCGTTGAGCACCGCATCCGACAGGAACGGCAGATCGCAGGCGATCACCAGCCAGGCGTGATCCGGATACTCCAGCAGCGCCGACAAAATGCCGCTCACCGGCCCCTCGCTTTGCACGGCATCGACGATCATGGGCCAGCGCCGGCGCAACGGGTCGGCTTGCTGGTTGGCGCGCACCGAGACGAACACGCGCGGCACGTGTCGCGCCAGCAACTCGCCGGCGCGGCCGAGCTGATCGCGCCCCAGGTATTCGAGCGCGGCCTTGTCGCGCTGCATGCGCGTGCTCTGGCCGCCGGCCAGCACCAGCCCGTGGAGCGGCGCGCTCACGGCTCGCTCCGCGCGACATCGCTCTTGCCGCCTTGCTTGGACAGGAGCCGTGTCTCGGCGATGACGATGTCATGCGAGAGGGATTTGCACATGTCGTAGATGGTCAGCGCGGCGATGCTGGCCCCCGTGAGGGCTTCCATTTCCACGCCGGTCTTGTGATGCACTCTCACCGCGCAACGAATCATCGCCGTGTCGCCGTCGAGTTCGATGTCGATTTTGCAGTTCTCGATTCCCAGCGGATGGCAGAACGGAATGAGTTCGTGCGTGCGCTTCGCCGCCATCACCCCGGCGATCACCGCGGTCTCGAATACCGGTCCCTTGGGCGAGCGCAGCCCGTCGTGGCGCAATTGCGCCGCGACCGCCGCGGGGAAACGGACGCAGGACTCGGCCACGGCGGTACGGAGCGTTGCCGTCTTGGCGCTGACGTCGACCATGGCGGGGCGCGCCCGTTCATCCAAATGTGAAAAAGCCTTGCTGTTCACGGGTTGGTCAACCGCCGATGTAATACATTTCGATTTTACGCTGCTGCTGGTCCTGGTCGCGCAGCTGCTCGCGCAGTTCGCTGTAGCGGTCGGAACGCCCGCTCCAACACGCGCGGATGCTGTCCAGCAGCATCGCGTCGTCCGCCCCGCCGCGCAGCGCTGCGCGCAGATCCAGCCCGGTGGCGGCGAACAGGCAGGTGTACAAGCGTCCCTCGGAGGACAGGCGCGCGCGGCTGCAGGCACCGCAGAACGGCTGTGACACCGAGGAAATGAAGCCGATCTCGGCGCTGCCGTCGCACAGGCGCCAGCGCTCGGCCACCTCGCCCACGTAATTCTGCTGCAGCGGTTCGACCGGCCAACGGCGGCGTACGCGCTCCAGCAGCTCGCGCGAGGGTACCACCATCTCCGGCCGCCAGGCATTGCGGTTGCCCACGTCCATGAACTCGATGACGCGCACGATGACGGGGCGGCCGCGGAAGTGTTCCACCAGGTCGAGCACGCTCTG
>JAFEGC010000074.1 GCA_018240265.1 Pseudomonadota bacterium
CATCAAGTTGATGTCTTGGGATGGCGCGCATGGCGCGGCGTTGGGACCGTTCTCCATCGTCGTGAAGGCCGCCACGAGTACGCCTCTAAAAATTTCCGGTACGCCGCCTGCCTCGGTGGCGGTGGGAGGTTATTACAGTTTCCGCCCAACGGTGAGTGCAGCTTCCGGCGCACAGCTCACCTTCTCCGTCTCCAACCTGCCCCGCTGGGCCAGCTTCAGCAAGAATTCGGGCTGGCTGTTTGGCACGCCGACTTCCAACAACGTCGCCACGTATTCGAATATCGTCATCCAGGTCAGCGACTCCAAGACCAACGCCAGCACCCCGGCCTTCAAGATCGCCGTGACCAAGCAGGCCAACGACACCGGTAATGGCAGCGCGCTGCTGTCGTGGGTCAAACCCTCGAAAAACACCGATGGCTCGCCTCTGGTGAACCTCTCTGGCTATCGGATTCACTATGGCACCAGTCCGTCTTCCCTCAGCAAGCTCGTGACCGTGGGAAGCCCTAGCTCCACCAGTGCCTCCATTGAAGGTCTATCCTCAGGTACCTGGTATTTTGCGGTCGTGGCCTTCACCACGGCGGGTATCGAGAGCGCAATGTCCTCGTCGGCTTCGAAAACCATCAAGTAGGTGCGTTCCCAGGCGCACGCGTCCCACGTGCGCCTACGAGCGTAACCTCACATTTTCGGCATCGAACAAGGGCTCGCGGCCCACCATCGCCGCGCGCCTTTCACCCAGGATTTCCACTTCCAGCCGCGTCCCCGGCGTAGCCAGTTCGCTGCGCACGTACGCCAGCGCGATACTCTGCCCGAGTCGGTAACCGTAACCTCCCGAAGTCACGAGCCCGACGCACTCCGATCCTCGATGCACGATGGACACCGCCGCCGCATCGGCATCCGCCGCCTCCACCACCAGCGGCACGAAGCGCTCGCGCGGCCCCTGCGCGGCCTCGCGCTTCAACGCTTCCTGCCCGATGAATCCGCCGGGTTTGTCGAGTTTGACGAACCGATCCAACGAGGCCATGAACGGCGTGTACTCGGTGGTGAGGTCCGCCTTCCAGGAACGATAGCCCTTCTCCAGGCGCAGGCTGTCCATGGCGTACAGGCCGAAGTCGGCCAGCCCCAAGGGCTGCCCCGCCTCCTGCACCAAGTCGTAAACAGACAGCAGGTGTTCCACCGGCAGATGCAGTTCCCAGCCCAGCTCGCCCACGTAGTTGACGCGCAAGGCGATGGCCTGCGTGAAGCCCATGTCGATGGCGCGCATCGACAGCCACGGAAAAGCGGCGTTGGACAGATCGGCCGGCGTCAATCGTGACAGCAGCTCACGCGAACGCGGTCCGACCACGATCAGGGTGCCGTAACGCGCGGAAACGTTCTCCAGGCGGATCGACGCTCCCGCGGCCGGCAGATGCGAGCGCAGCCAGTGCTCGTCATGCAGCTCGCCCGCCGCGGCACTGATGAGCCAGAAATGATCCTCGGCAAAGCGCGTGATGGTCATCTCGGTGACGATGCCGCCGTTGTCGGCGCAGAAGTAGCTCAGCGCGGTGCGTCCGATCTTGGGCAGGCTTCCGCAGATCAGGTGGTCCAGCCAGCGCGCGGCATCGGCGCCGCGCAGATCGAACTTGGTGAAGCCGGGCAGATCCAGCACGGCGACGCGCTCGTGCGCCGCCCGGCATTCGCGCTCGACGGCCGCGTGCCAGCCCGGCCGGCGGAAGGACAGCTCCGGACCCGGCAGCGGTTCGCCGCCTTGCGGGAAATACACCGCGCGCTCCCAGCCGCCGCGGGCGCCGAAGTGCGCGCCCCTGTCTTTCAGGCGCTGATACACGGGCGAGGTCTTGGCCGGCCGTCCCGCGGGCCGTTCCTCGGCCGGATAGCCCACGCCATATTCGTTGCCATAGGTCTCCAGCGCCTTGGCCAGCGCGTATTTGCGGTTGGCGTACGGCAGGTAGCGGCGCGAATCCAGCGGCCACATGTCCCACTCGGGCTGCCCGTGGACCACCCACTCGGCGATGATCTTGCCGGCACCGCCCGCCTGCGCGATGCCGAAGGTGAAGGCGCAGCAGTGATAGAAGTTCGCAAGCCCCGGCGCAGGTCCAATCAACGGGTTGCCATCTGGCGCGTAGGGAATCGGACCATTGATGATGGTCTTGACGCCGACGCTGCCCAGGATGGGCACACGCTCGCAGGCAGCCTGGATGTAGAGCTCCAGCCGGTCGGTCTCATCGCCGAACAACTGGTGCGCGAACTGGTCGGGAATGCCGTCCAGCCAATGCGCCTTGGGCTCGCTCTCGTACGGCCCCAAAATGAGTCCGTGACGTTCCTGCCGCAGGTAGTAGCTCACATCCGGGTCGCGCAGCAGCGGCAGGCGCACCGCGCCGCGCTCGCGCAGCGCGGGGATGTCCTCGGTGACCAGGTATTGATGCGCCAGCGTCACCATCGGCAGGTACACCCCCACCATCGCCGCCACTTCCCCACCGCGGTAGCCGGCGGCGTTGATCACCGACTCGGCGCGAATCTCGCCGCGATCAGTGATAATGCGCCACTCCCCGCCGCGCTCGCGCTGGATGGCCGTGACGCGAGTATTGCGATGGATGTCCGCACCGGCATCGCGCGCACCCTTGGCCAAGGCTTGCGTGAGCTGCGCCGGATCGATGTCACCGTCATACGGGTCCCATAGTCCCGCGCGGATGTCCTGCGTGGCGATGAAGGGATGGCGCTCGCGAATCTGCTCGGGACTCAAAGTGTCGAACTCGATGCCCTGCGCGCGCGCCTGTGCCGCCACGTGACGGAATTCGTCCACCCGATCCTGGGTATGCGCCAGCCGGATGCTGCCGGTGATGTGATAGTTGATGTCGTAACCGACGCGCTTTGCCAGCTCCGCGTACAGCCGCGTGCTGTGACGCTGCAGCTTGATCAGGTTCCAGGAGGTGGAAAAGTTGGGGCAATTGCCGGCGGCATGCCAGGTGGACCCGGCGGTGAGCTCGTCGCGCTCGAGCAGCACCGCGTCGCGCAGCCCGAGCTGGGTCAGGTGATACAGGGCACTGCAGCCCACGGCGCCGCCACCGATGACGACGACTTTGGCGTGTGATTTCATTTCATGCGTTCGTTGGTCGGATCGTACCAGGGCCTCAACTGCACCTTCGCCGGATGGCGTTCACAGGCCACTTCCACCTGCCACTGTCCCGAGGACAGCCACTCAGGGCCGACACCTTGCGCGCAACTCACGTAGCCCATGCCGATGGAGCGATCGAGTCGATGACCCCAGGCACCGGAACGGATGGAGCCGACGATGAGACCATCGCGCAGGATGGGTTCTTCGTGATACAGGAGCGGCGCCGTGTCCGAGTGATCCTCGAGCATGAGCTGCACCAGGCGCCGGGTCAGCGGTGCGGACTTGCGCCGCAGCAGCGCTTCGCGACCCAGAAATCCGCCCGGCTTGTCCCAGGCAACCGTGAAGGCCAGGCCCGCCTGCAGCGGGTCGTCCTCATCGGCCATGTCATGGCCCCAATGCCGGTAACCCTTCTCCACCCGGCAGGCCGCCATGGCGTGATAGCCGGCGTGCGCAAGGCCCGTGGCGGTACCCGCCTCCACGATCCGCTCATACACGTCCAGGCAGTGCTCGGTGGGCAGGTATAGCTCCCAGCCCAACTCGCCGACGTAGGAGATGCGGCTGGCGCGCACGGTGGCATAGCCGATTTCAAGCGGCCGCGACCAGCCGAAGCCATGCGCAACGTTGGACAGATCCGCGCCGGACAGACGCCGCAGCAGTTCGCGGCTGTTCGGACCCATGAGACCCAGCATGGCGATGCCGGAGGTGATGTCAGTCACCGTGCAGCGCGCATTGCGCGCTTCGATCTGGCGCCGGAGCCACGCCAGGTCCCGCGTCTGACACACGGCCGAGGTCACCACCCAGAATTCCTGTTCCGACAGGCGTGTGATGGTGAGATCGGCCTCGATTCCGCCGCGCTCGTTCAACCACTGGGTGTAGACGATGCGTCCGGGCGGCACATCCACCGAGGCTGTGCTCAGCCAATTCAGCAGCAAGCAGGCATCCGGCCCCTGCACCAGAAATTTCGGGAAGCAGCATTGATCGAACAGCGCCACTTGGTCGCGTACTGCCAGGCATTCCGCCTGCGTCGCCCCGAACCAGTTCTGCCGGCCGTAGGAGTACTCGTATTGCGGCCTCGTTCCCGGCTGCGCGTACCAGTTCGGCCGCTCCCAGCCGGCCGTTTCGCCCATGCAGGCGCCGGCGGCGATCAGCCGGTCGTGCAGCGGACTACGGCGCGCGCCACGCGCGGTGCGGTACTGGTAGTACGGCCAGTGCATGGCATACAGCAGTCCCAGGGTCTCGACCGTGCGGTCATGCAGGTAGCGTTTGTTGGCCTGGAAAGGCATCACGCGGCGTATGTCCATGTCGGCGAGATCCATGGGCGGATGGCGGTCGCGGATCCACTCCGCCATCACCTTGCCCACGCCGCCGCTGGCGGCGATGCCGACGGAATTGAAACCCGTGGCGACGAACAGATCACGCACCTCGGGTGTCTCGCCCAGGTAGTAGCGGTCATCGGGCGTGAAGCTCTCCGGGCCGTTGAAGAACAGCTGGATGCCGGCCTCGGCCAGCACCGGCACGCGCCGCACCGCCGCTTCCAGGATGGGCTCGAAATGCTCATGATCGGCTGGCAGCGTATCGAAGCAGAATTCGGCCGGAATGCCGCCCATGCCCCAGGGCTTGGCGATGGGCTCGAAGCATCCCAGCAGGAGCTTGCCGGCATCTTCCTTGTAGTAGGCGCACTCGTCCTGCGCGCGCAGCACCGGCAGGTCGCGCGGCAGATCGCGGATGGGTTCGGTGACGATGTAGAAATGTTCGGCCGCATGCAGCGGCACCGCGGCACCACAGTCCGAGGCCAGCGCATGCGACCACATGCCGGCGCATAGCACCACGGTGTCGGCGGCGATGAAGCCATCCGCGAGTTCCACGCCCGTGGCGCGGCCTCGCTCCACGCGGATGCGGCGGATCGGCGTGTTCTCGAAGAGTTTGGCGCCGCGCATACGGGCGCCCTTGGCCAGCGCCTGCGCGGTATCGATGGGATTGGTCTGCCCGTCCTTGGCGATGAAAATGCCGCCCACCAGGTCATCGATGAACAACAGCGGCCAGCGCTCGAGAATCTGCGCCGGCCTCAGCACCTCGATGTCCAGGCCGAAGCCCTTGCCCATCGAGGCACCGCGCTTCAATTCCTCGAAGCGAGCCGCCGATTGCGCAAGGCTGATGGACCCGTTCTGTTTGAAACCCGTGGCCTGTCCGGTCTCGGCCTCCAGTGAATGGAACAGGCCGGCGGTGTACTGCGCCAGCTCGGTGAGATTGCGCGTCGCGCGTAGCTGCCCCACCAACCCGGCCGCGTGCCAGGTGGTGCCGCAGGTGAGCTGCCTGCGCTCCAGCAACACGACGTCAGTGATGCCCAGCTTGGTCAGGTGATAGGCGATGGAGCAGCCCGCAATGCCGCCGCCGACGATGACGACGCTAGCGCGGGACGGGCACTGCATGGGGCAGCCGGGGAAAACTGGGGAACATGATGGAGAACTGAAGGATGATCAGAATTTAGGTACCGCGTCCGCCGGGCCGCATGCCGGCGCGCGCGAGCTTCACCGGGTAGCGGCTGCGAATCTCCGCATCCACGTCTTCCGGGATGTGCGCGGGAAAATGATTCGACAGGACGTCCTGCACCCGGGCATGGGCGCGCTGCTCGATGGTGGTGGCGCCCTGTTCCATCCATTCATTCGGACTCTTGCGATCACCCACGTTTGGATACAGATACTCGGTTTGCATGAGTTTGAGAGTCTGATCGCTGCCGAGAAAATGCCCCGGGCCATTCAGGCACACATCTTTGATGACCTCGAACGACAGCCGCTCCTCATTCACCTCGATGCCTTTGATGGTGCGCTGCGCTGCGCCGATGATGTCGTTGTCGATGACCAGGCTCTCCAGCGAAAAGCCCAAAAGGCTTGCATGCATGCCGGCGGACTCGTAGATGAGGTTCGCGCCCGAGTTGCCGACCAGCGCATGATTCAGCGCCTTCTCCGCGCCCGACTGGCCGTCCGGAATTTTCGCGTCCGTCATGCCCGAGGCGGTACCGCCGGTCAGGTCGTAATACTGGGCCATCTGCGCGGAGGCTGCGGACAGCAGCGCCTGTTCCGGGCTGCCGCCGGACATAGCGCCGGTGCGCAGATCCGACACGAAACACCAGGTGCCGAATATGGCCGGATGGCCGGGCTTCACGGCATTCACGTACACAAGGCCCGCCAGCACTTCGGCGACTTCCTGCGCCAGCGCGCCGGCCAGCGCTGCGGGCGCGGTGGCGCCGGCCTGGCCGGCGGACAGCAGCAGCACCGGCATGCCGCCCTCCACCGCCACTTCCAGGCAGCGGCAGGCATCCGTGGCGAACTTCATCGGCGGCACCACGAAGCAGTTGGATTGGCTGACGAAGGGGCGCTCACGCCAAGCCTGCTCGCTACCGGCAATCATGTGCAGCATTTTCAAGGAAGCAACCAGGTGTTCCGGCTGCACCCAGCTGCTGCCCACGTGCTTGGTGGTGCTCGACACCGACGCGTAGCAGGTATTGAAATCCATCTCGAAGGGATCGGGAATGTCGCGCGGTACGACGGCGCGCTGAAAAAAATGGATGTGGTCCATGGCATCGACGATGCGGCCGATGTCGTACAGGTCCTGGATGGTGGAGTGTCGATATCGAGAATGAATATCGACCATATTGACGGCCGCGCCGGCCGTACCGAAATAAGCGCGCGTGCCCCAGGGTTCCAGGTCGTGCCGCGCATCCTGGCCATACAGTTTGAAACGTCGCGCCGCTTTCGCCACCGTGTCCTCGACCAGCGCGGCTGGAAACAGCAACCGGCCCGCCGGGCTCAGCGTACAGCCTGCCTTGGTGAGAATCCGTATGCCCGATTCCGGCGCATCCGCCAAACCCACCTCGCTCAACAGCCGCAGCGCCGTGCGGTGTATGGCCAGTACGTCGGCATCGCTCAGCGGGCGATAGCGGCCCGAGGGCATGCCCGGCATCACCGGCCGCAGATGATCCGGGAGCGGCGCCGCGCGCTGCGCGCGCCGCTGTTCCCGGCCGGAAGGCCGCCGCGCCGCGCTGGGTTGATTGCTCACTGTGCTCTCCGCTTCGAGCGACTACCGCCTACAGGACAGCCGCCATGTAATGTCGAGTCCGTTAAAAGAGCTCAATTATTTGTCATTCATCCAACCTTGGCTAGTGCCGGCGATCCGAGGCGCGCCGCGCCACCGCTGCAGGCCGCTCCCGTACCGGCGGGCGGCGCAGGTAGGTCTGCCGGGCATTGCGATAATAAATGCGATCGGTGACGGCGCGCGGTAGCGCCAGACCCTGCACGGTGGCGTGGATCGAATCGATGCGTTGTGAATCGGGGGTGGCGAGATAACGCCAATCGGACAGCCACGTCTCGTGCGCTTCCTGGCGAAACTGCGCGGGGTCGTTGTCCGGTCCGAAGCTTAAGTCCGTCGCGTACATCAATCGATCGGCGTAACGAAGCAAGAACTGCCGCACCTTGTCGTAGTCGCGCACCGACTGGTACTGGAGCGCTGTCATGCGCGCCGCCATGTCCAGCTGGGCGCCGGGGTGCGTCTCCAGAAACGCGGCGATCCGCTCCACGTTCCACTCCAGACTTGCCAGATGCGCGCCCACGAACCGCAGTTCCGGGTGGCGCGTCACAAAGCGATCCCGCGCGCTCATCAAAGTCTCATAACCGGGCTGCTCCGGATGCAGATACATGTGGTATTGCGGGTGCTCGTGAAAATATTCGCGGTCACCTTCGTTGGTCATCTGCTCTAGCGGCAGCCAGCAGTTGTAGGGTTCGGCTTGGTGCGCGATCAACGGTACGCCGAGGGCAACGATGCGCGTCACCAGCGGATCGAAACCGGGATCATCGATCATCACCCACTTGCCGCTCGCATTTTTCTCCACCATGCCGACGTTTTTCCAGACCTTCACCGCCAGCGCGCCGCGTTTCACCGCCTGCTCGATGCGCGCGCCCTCGCGCTCAGCCCAACCCGGCTCGCCCCAGCCGCGCATCGAAAACGTGGTCGCGAAGTGAAAGCGCCCGGGATGCGCCGTGCGCAGCGTCTGCGCCACGCGCGCCTGTTCGGCCAGCGACGGAAAGTCCGGGTAGTCCACATTGATGGACAGCAGCTCGAAACCATCAGCACGGGCCTGGCGCAGGAAGGCGAGGTCGGCGGTGTTCGCGTGCACATGCGCGTCGTATTTCTTGACCTTGGTGAAATCGGCCGCGGTGTAGGAGTCCGGCTCGGCGGCGTGAACAAACGTGCAAGGACTAAGCAACATCAGCAGTGCGAATGCGCCTGCGATGATGCTGCTTTTTGCATGCTTCGGACTCATGAGGCACTCTTTTTCTGACAGGGAGCTGACGTTTCCGGAGAATTTATCAGCTTCGGCTCACGCCATCACATTTCTTTGCGACAAATCCGCGCGCAATGATTTATACAGTACCTAGCGTCTGCTCGCAGCAGCCACACAGGTTTCGCTCCATGTTGATCCTTACCCGAAACTCCGGTCAATCGCTTCGCATCGGCAACGAAGTCGAGGTCAAGGTACTGGCCATCAAGGGCTCGCAGGTGCGACTGGGTTTCACCGCACCGCCGGAGCTTCCCGTGAATCGCCAGGAGATCGCGCAGAAGATCGCTGCGCGCGCCCAAGCCTCGATCCGGAAGAACGACGATCGATGTTCCTGAGCGGCACCGCTCCCGTGCCATCCGCGGCGCTCAGCGCCGCTGCGAAGTGCGGCATCGAAGCCGCGACGCAACCGCGGGCGTCTGCGCAGCCGGCGACTTCCGGCGGCTGCGGTCCGGACTGCAATGTGTCCGGGCTACGCGTTTCCATCCAGGAATGCAGCATGCGCGCGGCCGCGGATGCAAATTTCCAGGCTGCACAAAATTCTCTGTTTGCGCACGAACTGCTGCTGACCCTGCTCATTGCCGCCGCCGCCCTCACCTTCATTGGCTGGGTCAACCGCCAACAAGGCTCGGGCCGCTGAAGCGCCGCGGCCGCTGAGCTGCAATAGCGGGCGCGTTCTCCCGGTCTGCTGTTGCGGATCCGCAGTACTGTCCCTGGATCCGAATGCGAGGACCCGTGCTGCTGTTTACCATCGCCTATCTCGGCGGCGTGCTGACCATCGTGAGCCCCTGTGTGCTACCGGTGCTGCCGTTCGTGTTCGCGCGCGCGGACCGGCCCTTTCTCACCGGCACGCTTCCCATCCTGGGGGGCATGGCCTGCACCTTTGCAGGCATCGCAACTCTGGCGGCCGTGGGCGGGTCATGGGCCGCGCGGTTCAATCAGCTGGGCCGGGTGGCGGCGCTGGTGCTGCTGGCGCTGTTCGCAGGCACCCTGATTTCGCGGCACTTCGGTGCTTGGCTGACGCGGCCGCTGGTGGCGCTCGGCAACCGGCTGACCGCCCAGCCGGGCTCCGCATCCTCCGAGCACGTAGGTGGCGGCGTGTTGCTGGGCGTGGCCACCGGTCTGTTGTGGGCGCCCTGCGCCGGACCCATCCTGGGCCTGGTGCTGACCGGGGCGGCCATCTCGGGCGTGAACCTGCATACTTCGCTCCTATTGCTGGCCTACGCCGCCGGCGCAGCCAGCTCGCTGGCCGTGGCGATTTTCGCCGGCGGCCGTGCGCTTCGGGCAATGAAGCGTTTCTTGAGCGCGGGTGAGTGGATTCGCCGTGCCTTGGGTGCCACGGTGCTGCTGAGTGTCGTCGCCATTGCATTTGGATGGGATCGGGGCGCCCTGCAGCGGCTGTCGCTGGCGCAAACCGATCGGCTGGAGCATGCGCTGCTCGGCCGTCTTGCGCGCCAGTCTTTCGAACCCCTGGAATCGACCTCGCCTATGCCGCCGATGCCATCGCTCAAGGGCGCCACTGGATGGCTGAATTCACCGCCGCTCAAGCCCGAGAGCCTGCGGGGCAAGGTCGTGGTGGTGGATTTCTGGACCTACTCCTGCATCAACTGCCTGCGATCGCTTCCCTACGTGAAACACTGGTACGAGAGCTACAAGGATCATGGACTGGTGGTCATCGGCATGCACACGCCGGAGTTCGCGTTCGAACGAGACCTCGACAACGTGCGGCGTGCGGTTGCCGATTTGAACATCGCCTATCCGGTGGCGCTGGACAACGAATTCAAGGTGTGGC
>JAFEGC010000075.1 GCA_018240265.1 Pseudomonadota bacterium
CGCAGTCGCGCGGAGTGTTCATCGGCATGACGCTGAATTTTGCGCTGCCACTGCTGCGGTCGGTCATCAAGAAGCCCAGCCAGATCATCTACCTGGTGCTGATCGCCGCGGCGGTGGCTTACTGGACTCCCGCATCGACCTGGCAGCGCTACGCCGGCATCACCAAGCTCAGCAGCACCTCGACCATTTCCGAGGCTGATCCGGAGGGGTCGGCCGAGCAGCGATGGGAGATCCAGAAAGTTGCCTGGAAGATTGCCAAGGACAACCCGCTGTTCGGCGTGGGCCTGGGCGTATATCCCTATGCCAATGCCAAATACTCGCCGGAGCTCGGCGCGCGCGATACGCACAACACCTATTTGAACCTCGCTGCGGAGGTAGGCCTGCCGGGGCTGCTGCTGTGGTGTGCACTGATGTTCAGCACGCTGGGATATGTGAGCCGTTCACGACGGGCCGCTGGCACGGACGGATTGTCACTGCAATTCATCTGGATGGAACGTGCGTTCCGTGGCTATCTGATCGCGGCGCTCGTCGGCACTTATTCACGGCTTACTTTTCCCTATCTGATATTGTCCGTCCTTTGGTGCGCTGCAACGGTGTCGCTGCAAAAATCACAGCAGGCATCACAACAACAGTCGGCTACGGCCGCGGAGGCTTCCTAGTTTGTGTGGCATAGCTGGGTTTGCGGGCGTGCCGCTGGGGCAGGCCGAATCCGCGGACCGCATTAGAAGCATGTGCGATGCCATCCGGCATCGCGGGCCGGACTCGGCCGGTTATTTCGTCGCCGATGGCATCGCCATGGGCATGCGGCGTCTGAGCATCATCGACGTCGGCGGTGGGCAGCAGCCCATTTCCAATGAGGACGACTCGGTGACCGTGGTATTCAACGGTGAGATCTACAACCACCACGAACTGCGACGCGAGCTGGAATCGCGAGGCCACCGCTTCAGGACCCACAGCGACACCGAGGTGTTGGTCCACCTGTACGAAGATCTGGGGTCGGCCATGGTGCCGCGCCTACACGGCATGTTCGCGTTTTCCATCTGGGACGGCCGACGCAAGACCCTGCTGATCGCACGCGACCACACAGGCATGAAGCCGCTCAGCTACCTGGATACCGGAAGCTCGCTGGTCTACGGCTCCGAGCTGCGCTCGCTGTGGACCTTCCACCCTGGACGGCTGCGGGTGGATGCCGATACGGTGATGCGTTACCTCGCCTTCGGCTACGTTCCCGAACCGTATTCCATTTTTGCCGGTGTGAAAAAGCTTCCGCCCGGTCATCTGCTGACTTGGAGCGCTGGCCAGGCGCCGCGGGTGGAGCGCTACTGGAGCGCGCCGGTGGCGGAACCGGATATCGCTAAGCGCGACGTGCGTGAATTGGTGGAGACGTTGCGCGAGCGGCTGGATTTCGCGGTCGGCTCCCACCTGGAGTCGGAGGTGCCGCTAGGCGCGTTCCTGTCCGGCGGACTGGACTCCTCGACCGTGGTAGCGCTGATGTGCAGGCGCGCCGCCGGCCGGGTCAAGACGTTCTCCATCGGCTTCGCCGAATCCGAGTTCGATGAGTCCGCGGCCGCGCGCGCGGTGGCGCGGGAACTGGGTACGCAGCATACCGAGCTCATCGTCAAGCCGGATGTCGAGGCGATGTTCGAGGCGGTGGCGGCGATGTTCGATGAGCCGTTCGCGGATTCCTCGGCTATCCCGACGTTTCTCGTGTCGCAGCTGGCGCGGCAGGCGGTCACCGTGGCGTTGTCGGGTGATGGTGGCGATGAGCTGTTCGGCGGCTACACCCGTTATTCACGCACTCTGAGCGGCGGCGCCGGCGCCGGTTCGCTGTGGGGAAAGATATTGACCGCGGCCGCGCTATGCCTGCCGCATTTCGCTCCCGGTCGCGGCCGCCTGCTCGATGCAGGGCGTTCGCGCTGGGGGCGCTACGCCGCCACGGTGGTGCAACCGGTGCGGCTGGATGAGGGAGGCGTGGCGCTGCCGGCAAATCCCAGCGGCCAGCGGCACATCGAGGCACAGCTCGCGGAGCACATCGCGGCGCAAGTTGGCGAGGATTTCGCCGCATCGATGATGCGCGTGGATCTACAGACATACCTGCCCGGTGACATCCTCACTAAGGTCGACCGCACCAGCATGGCGGTGTCACTGGAAGCGCGGGTCCCGTTTCTGGATTTCGATCTCGTCGACTTCGCGCTGCGCTTGCCCGGTTCCATGCGCGTCACCGCGAACGAAACCAAACGGCTGTTTCGCAAGGCCATTGCCGGCATCGTGCCGACCGCCGTGCAGAGCCGCCCTAAAATGGGTTTCAGCATCCCGCTGGAAATCTGGTTCCGCCATCAATTGCGCCACCGCGTCGAGGCGCTGCGCCAGCCCTCCTTGGATCTGCGTGAATTCGTCGACGTGCCTGCCGTCAACCGCCTGGTATTCGAACACGTGATCGGACGGCGCGACCACAGCGTCATGCTGTGGCGCCTGATCGTTCTGGACAACTGGCTGGCCGCATTGAAGCGCGGGGCTCTGCTGAGCCCGCCGGCGGTACCGGTGCTCGCCGCGTGAGGCGCGCGCAAGTTTCCGTGCGAGCGATCCGGGTTTTGATCGTGGCTCCGTCGCTCGACATCCTGGGTGGCCAGGCGGTGCAGGCGCAACGCCTGTTCAAAGGGCTGCAGGAAAGCACAGCCGTGTCGGTGCGGTTCCTCGCGGTCAACCCGCGGCTGCCCGGTATGCTGGGCTGGCTGCAGCGGATCAAGTACGTGCGCACCGTGCTGACCTCGGTCGCGTACGTCGTGAACCTGCTGATCCAAGTGCCCCGCTCGGATGTGGTGCACGCGTTTTCGGCTTCCTACTATTCGTTCCTGCTCGCGCCCACTCCGGCATTGCTGGTGGCTCGGCTATTCGGGCGGCCGGCCATCTTGAACTACCGGAGCGGGGAGGCCTCGGATCATCTGACACACTGGTCTTTCAGCCGACGCCTGATCGCCCGGCTTCCCACGGCCGTGGTGGTGCCTTCCGAATACCTGGTGGCCGTGTTCGGACAGCACGGTGTCGCAGCCCATGCCATTCCGAATTTCGTGCCCATCGAGCGTCTGAGTTTTCGCGTGCGCGAACCGCTTGCACCGCGGTTTTTGAGCAACCGCAATCTGGAAGCCCTGTACAACGTGGAGTGCATTTTGCGATCCTTTCAGCTGATCCAACGGGAACGGACCGATGCGACGCTCACGGTGGTGGGAGACGGCGCGCAGCGCTCCCGGCTGGAATCGCTTTGCAAGGAATTGGGATTGCGAGATGTGAAGTTCGTCGGACGGGTACCGAGCGAGCGCATGCCCGATTTCTATGCGCAGTGCGATATTTATCTGAACTCACCCAACATCGACAATATGCCCACCTCCATCATCGAGGCCTTTGCCAGCGGCCTGCCGGTGGTGACTACGGAGGCCGGCGGCATTCCTTACATCGTCGAGCACGGCCGGACAGGTTTGATGGTGAAGATGAACGATTACGAGGCGCTGGCGCGCGCGGCTTTATCGCTTCTGCGCGATCCACAACAAGCGCGCAGCATCGCGCAAGCGGCGCGGGCCGAATGCGAGCAGCGCTACGTCTGGCCGCGGGTGCGGGCGGATTGGGAACGCTGTTACGAGGCGCTGGCCGGTGGGGTGTCGTTGTAATGCCCAGTCTGCGGCGCCTCGCGCGCATGAGCGGCGATGAGGTGCGGGTGCGCACCCGCCAATATCTGCTGGCGCGCCTGGAGCGATGGGGCGCGTCGGCGCCGCCGCGCGATCCCGCGCAATTCGCGCTGCAACGCGGCTCGCTGGCCGGCCGCACCTTCGAACCCTTAAGCGCGGGTACCGATGCAAGCCGTGACATCGCGCGCCAGGTGGCGTTGCTCGACCCCGGATCGATCGATGCTCTGCGCCGCGGGACGCGGCTCCTGCACGAAGGAAGCGTCGGCATTTTGGGTTTTCCGACCTTGGAAATCGGCGATCCACCGCGCTGGCATCGCGAGGCGCGCGGCGGCGAACAGGCGCCGCGCCGGCACTGGAGTCGAATTGCCTATCTTGATCCCAAGGTCGTGGGCGACCACAAGGTGCTGTGGGAGGTCAACCGCTGCCAATATTTACTGGCGCCGGCCATCGTCTGGCTCACCGATGGGCGGGATGAGGATTTCCGGCTGATCGAGCGGCATCTGCTGTCCTGGCTCGATGAAAACCCGTTCCGGCAGGGCGTGAACTGGGCCAGCAGCCTGGAGGTTGCCTATCGTGGCATCGCCTGGTGCTGGCTGTTGTGGCTGTTGTCGCGGGCTCCCTGGACGCCTGCCGCGCGCCGCCGGCTCGCGGTGAGCCTGGAACGGCATGCTCTGCACATTGAGCGCTACCTGTCGCATTACTTCAGTCCCAATACCCACCTCACGGGTGAAGCGCTCGGTCTGTTCTACATCGGAACCGCGCTGGCCGAATCACGCCACGCGCGCCGCTGGCGCGAGTTGGGATCGAACATCCTGGAAAGCTGGTTGCCGCGCCAAGTGCATGAGGACGGCGTTTACTTCGAGCAGGCTACGCAATACCAGCGCTACACCGCCGAGATTTATCTTCAGTACCTGCTGCTGGCACGTGCCACGGGTCATCCGGTGGGGACGCGTGTCGAAGCTCGTCTCCACGGCCTGTTCGATGTTCTGCACGGCATTGCCAATGCAGCCGGAAGCATGCCCTTGATAGGTGATGATGACGGCGGGTTGCTGTTGCCGCTGGATGCGTGCTCGCCCGAGGATTTGCGGGGCCTGATGTTGTTGGGCGCCGTGGCGCTGGATCGGCCGGAACTACGCCTGCAGGGGTCGGTGGACTGCGCCGCCATGTCCTGTTGGCTGTGCGGACCCGAGCGCACCCGGCGCATGTTGGTGGCCGCGTCGAAGTTTCCGGCGTGGCGTGCTCGCTGGTTCCCAGAGGGCGGACTCGCCGTGCTACGCGACGGCTGGGGCGCGGAAGCGGCGGTGGCGGTGATGGATGCAGGTCCGCATGGCGCGATGAATTGCGCGCATGCCCACGCGGATGCGCTGTCGATGACGCTGGATCTGGGGGTGCAGCCACTGTTCGTGGATCGCGGCACGCTAACCTACGTCGGCGCGGAGCGTAACGAATTTCGCAGCACTTGTTCGCACAACACCTTGGAGATCGACGGACTCTCATCGGTCGAGCCGACCTCAGCCTTCCAGTGGCGTTCGATACCGGCGCGGGCGAACGGCTCACTGCTCGAGGTAGGGCCGGTGCAGGTGTTTCGCGGTTGCTCGCGGGGCCACCAGGATACGGCTGCACCTTCCACGCATATCCGCAACGTCGTGCATGTTCATGGAGGCAGCTGGCTGGTCTACGATGTGGCGGAGCGGCCCGGCGCGCGCTCCGGCCTGGTGCGCTGGCAGCTGGCGCCGGAGCTGGAAGTGTCGAACACCGACGCCCGATCGGTGTGCGTGCACCATCCCAGCCAAGGTCCGTTGGCCCTGGTGAGTGCGCTGGCGGGCGGACCATTGCAGGTGCGCAGCCGCGCCACTTCACCGCGGTACGGCGCGACGGTGCCCGCGGCATTGATCGAAATGGCCACGGATGATGCGCTGCGGGCGCTAACGTTGATCGTGCCGGCATCGGGTCTTGAAGTCGCACCGCCCGTGCTGGAATTGAACTGTGACGCCGGCCGGCACTGGAGCTGGAAAGATGGAGTAACCTGCTGGAATGCGGCCATTGCTGCGCCCGGCGATGATCACCTCGATTGCGCCGGCTGGCGCAGCGACGCCGCCCTCCTGATCGCGATCCATGCGGTGACCGGTGCGGGGCAGGATGCGGACCCGCTCATCGGTGTCGTGGCCCTGGAAGGCACCTGGCTGCAGCGCGGATCGAGCGTGGAGGAGCGGCATACGCGTCGCACCGGCAAGGGTTGCATCATCGCTTCGCAACAGTCGGGCACCTGGAGCTACGTGGAGTCGCCGGCAATGACGGAGGCAAACGCCTGATGTGCGGAATTTGTGGAATCGCCACCATCGATGATCGGGCGCCGGTGAGCGCCGAGCGCGTGGTGCGCATGCGCGACACCCTGGTCCATCGCGGACCGGATGGCGCCGGCGTACACGTGGGAGCGAGCATCGGGCTGGGACATCGGCGCCTGAGCATCGTGGACGTGGCGCATGGCCAGCAGCCGATGTACAGCGACGATGGGCGCTTCGTCATCGTCTACAACGGCGAGGTGTTCAATCACCCGGAGCTGAAGGCGGAGCTGGAATCCTCGGGGGTGCGCTACCGCACGCGCTCGGATACCGAGACCGTGCTGAAGGTATTCGAGCGATATGGCCATCGCGCGGGTGAGCGGCTGCGCGGCATGTTCGCCATCGCCATCTGGGATACGCGCGAACACGAGCTGTTCCTGCTGCGTGACCGGTTCGGCGTCAAGCCGCTGTACTACGTGCACGAGTCGGACGGAACGCTCCGTTTCGCCTCTGAGATAAAGGCGCTGGTGGTGGCCGCCGGCCGCCCGCAATTGAATCTCGGGGCCTTGCCGGATTTTCTCGCCAACCATGCTCCCTCGGCCGACGAGACGCTATTCAGCGGCGTGCGCCGGCTGCCACCGGGCCACTTCCTGGTATGGAAGGCCGGACGCATCGAGATCAAGCGTTACTGGGACCTTGCCATGGGCGCGGACGTCGAGGGACCCTCACCCGGTTCGGCTGCGGAACAGGCGCTGGTGGAGGAGTACCGAGCACGGTTTACCGAGGCGGTGCGCATGCGTCTGATGAGCGATGTGCCGCTGGGCATGTTTCTGTCGGGCGGCATCGATTCCGCGGCCATCACCGCGACCATGTCCACGCTGGTGAAGGAGCCGATCCGCACCTTTTCGGTGGCCTTTGCCGAGCGGGAGGCCAATGAGCTCGAATATGCGCGCCTGGTGGCGAATGCCTTCGGCACCGTGCACTCGGAGGTGACGGTAACGCCCGAACAGTTCTTCGCGGAACTCCCGCATCTCATCTGGCAGGAAGACGAGCCCATTGCCCACCCGTCCAGCGTGGCGCTGTACTTCGTATCCAATCTCGCCGCGCAGCATGTGAAAGTGGTGCTGACCGGCGAGGGAAGTGATGAAACCCTGGCCGGCTACAACCGCTACCGCATCACGGCCTACAACGCCCGTATCGGCGCCGCATACGCGCGCTGGGTGCCGGGCTTCGTGCGCGGCGCAGTGCGCAAGGGCATCGAGATTTTGCCCGCCGCCTCGGCCCTGCGGCAGAAGTCGATGCGCACGTTTCTGTGGCGCGGTTCGGATTTGGACGACCTCTACTTCGATAATTTCGCGGTGTTCGGCCGCGCAGCGCAAGGGCAGCTCTTGGATGCGCGCTTGCGAACCAGTCTGGCCGGCGTGGATCCATACGCCGCTTATCATGCGGCGCTGGAGCGGGTGCAGGGCAAGCCGCTCGTGGCGCAGCTCCTGTACGCCGACATCAAGACCTACTTGCATGAGCTGCTGATGAAGCAGGACCAGATGAGCATGGCGACCTCGATCGAGAGCCGCGTGCCTTTCCTGGATCATCCGCTGGTGGAATGGGTGGCGCAGCTGCCACTGACCTTGCGGTTGCGTGGGACCACGACCAAGTGGATTTTGCGCGAGGCCATGAAGGGTCGTCTGCCGGAGCGCATTCTGAACCGTCCGAAAATGGGATTCCCCGTTCCCGTCGGGATTTGGCTGCGTGGTGCCTGGCGGCCGCTGCTGGATGAATATCTGCTGTCCGACCGCGTCCGTGCGCGCGGCCTGTTCGATGCGACGGCGCTGCGGCGGCTGGTCGAGGAGCATGCGGCAGGGGTCAATCACAGCGAGCGCCTGTGGGCGCTGCTGACGTTTGAAATCTGGGCGCGGATGTTTCTTGATGGCGAATCGCCCTCCGCGATTCGCCTGGCAGCCTGAGTCAGCCATGCGCATCCTGTGGATCAAGACCGAACTGCTGCATCCGGTCGATAAGGGCGGACGCATCCGCACCTATCAGATGCTGCGTTCTCTGGCACGCAAGCACGAGGTGACCTACCTGTGCCTGGACGATGGGCAAGCGGCGCCGGACGCCAAGCAGCGCGCGGTGGAGTATTGCACCAAGCTGGTTACCGTGCCGTTTTCCGCCGCGACCAAGGGCGGGTTGCGCTTTTTCGGAGAGCTGCTGGTAAACCTATTGTCGCCGCTTCCCTACGCGGTGGCGCGATACCGCTCTGCGCAGCTGGAGTCGGAGATACGGCGCCTGGCGGATCAAAGCGACCTGGTGATCTGCGATTTTCTTGCCCCGGCGCTCAACGTTCCGGATGGCTTGCCGACGCCCACGGTGCTGTTCCAGCACAACGTCGAAGCGATGATATGGGAGAGGCACGCGGCCGTGCCGCAGAGCCTGCCTAAGCGCCTGTTCATGCGGCTGCAGGCGCACCGCATGCGCCGCTTCGAGGCGGCGCAGTGCCGGCGCTTCATCTCGGTGGTGGCGGTGTCGCGCGCCGATGCGCTGGAAATGGAGCACCGCTACGGGCGTAGCGGCATCACCGATGTGTCAACCGGCGTGGATCTGGAGTACTTCTCACCGCTGCCGGCCGTGAAGCGCAGCCCGAACGAGCTGGTGTTCGTCGGCTCCATGGATTGGCTGCCCAACCAGGACGGCATCAGCTGGTTCATCGAATCGATTTTCCCCGAGCTGCGGCGCCGGGTCCCGGGAGTCAGGCTACTGGTCGTGGGACGCACGCCGCCGGCGGAGCTGCGCGCGCTGGCCGAGCGCGTCGGGGACGTGGAGGTCACCGGCACGGTCGATGACGTGCGTCCTTATCTCGCCCGCGCGGCGATCAGCATCGTGCCGCTACGCATCGGCGGCGGCACGCGTCTGAAGATATATGAAGCGATGGCCATGGGAGCGCCCATCGTGTCCACCCGTGTGGGTGCGGAAGGCCTGCCGCTGCAACACGGCGAACACCTGCTGCTGGCGGATTCACCGCAGGAGCAGGTGACCGCCATCGAATCGCTGCTGCGCGACGCGCATGCGGCCAGCGAGCTTGCGGCCCGCGCCGGCCGTTATGTGCAGGCAAACGGCAGCTGGGGGGCGATCGCCGATCAGTTCGTTAATCAAACATCGAAAACAGCGTGATCGAGCACTTGCTGACGCGCGGTTGATCGACAAGGTCCACGACATCGGGCCGACCGTAGTCGTGCTATGGATGGCATCGTCCGCTTAAATCAAGCCTTGAGGGTGCGAGACAAAGCGTTATGAATTTGGAGTAACCGCCGAACCGCGACTCCAGCTCGGTATAGGTATGCAGGAAATTGGCTGGAGGACTGATGCGGCTCCATACGGGAGGGTCGCGGAGGTCTGGTCGATCGGCCGATGAATAGCCCATGAAGGCAAGCAAGGAGGCAAATATATTGAAATGACTTTCAAGGCCGTAGTTCCGGTTTGCGGCATCGGCAAATATCCCGCTCCATTGCGGCATGCCGGTCATGAAAAACAAGGGAACGCGTCCTTCGGACGGCGCGGCATCGGTGCCCGATGAGCAATGAGTATTGGTCCGACCCAGTTCGCGAAAGATGTTTTGTCCGTGATCCGATGTGTAGATGAGAACGCCGGTGCGAAGCCAGGAGTCATCCTGAATCGCGGCGAAGAACGAGTTCAGGTTCCATTCGACGGCATTGCGGTATGAATTCTTGAAACGAATCGTCCCCGCATTGTCCGCAAGCGACGAACGTAAGCTCGTGGATTGTCCTTGCAGATGGGCTTCGAACAAGTTGCCTGCGATGCCAAGAACGGGTTGGTAGGGCGCCGCGGTCGCCGGATACTTGGAATCATAGGGGAAGTGAGCGCCGACTTTGTTGATGTATATGAAGGCCTTGTCCGGGGTGCGAACGAGTTTCGCCAGGCGTTCTCCGGCCAGACGGTCGTTGTTGGAGACAAGCCCCGGGTTGGCTACGATTACCTGGTCGATGAACGCGCGTTCACGAGCCGTCATCCCGTTGTGCAAGATATCGCGGGTATCTTGTGCATCGATGTAAATCGTCGTATACCCGGCCTTTTTTGCATACTCCCAAATCCACGGGTACTTGGCCAAATCCTGATTGGCGTGCTCGAATCTCGGTCCCGTTTGGAGCAGGCGATTGGAGGAGGCGCTGCAATTCGCACCGGAAGCGGCGGCGCCAAAATCGAATTTATATTTTTCAAGCG